>JALOPN010000073.1 GCA_025453875.1 Gemmatimonadaceae bacterium
CTGACGCGGGCCGTCGACCACACGCCCACGCTCATCGTGGATCGTACCCTCCAGGCGCTGCTGGACATAGTCACGCAGCCGCGGGTTCGTCACCAGTTTCGCGGGTTTCGGCCGTTTGGCGACCAGCTCGGATTTCCAGTGCGCCAAGGACGCGCGATACTCCAGCTTGCCACCGCGCGTGGCCGCATTGCGTTTCAGTTCCCTCGACATCGTCGAGGGGTTTCGACCAATGCGACGAGCGATCTCCCGGACCCCGACCGCTCGTGCGCGCAGCAGCCCGATCTCCTCGCGCTCGGCGAACGACAGATACCGGCCACCAATCGGTTTCGCCATCATCAAGGGCATCCCTCCGCGATGCCGGAACCAGCGCGTGCCGACCGCCAGCGACACACCAACCGCTTCGGCGGCCTTCTCGCTGGTGATTCCCGTCGCAATCTGGGCCCAGAATTGACGCTCGACCTCGCGCCGGAGCGAGGGAGCCCCCGGAGAGCGCATTGCCTCTCTCCCGGTCAACGCCTTCATCCATCCTGCGGGTCGTCCCATGAACACCTCCTCATTGGAGGTGTTGCGACGACCGGTTGAATCCGCCTAATACGTCGCGATGCGCTACACCGACCGCTTGGTGGACGCAGGGGCGGCGCCCTCGGTCGGCAGCGTCGGCGATGCGTACGACAATGCGCTCGCCGAGACGATCATCGGGCTGTACAAGACCGAAGTCATTCGCCGTCGGGGGCCGTGGCGGAGCTTCGATGACGTCGAGTATGCCACGCTCGAATGGGTGGCGGCCTGGTTCAATACGCAGCGCCTGATGGCCCCGCTCGGCTACCTTCCGCCCGTCGAGTTCGAGGAGCAGTATTACCGCGCCCAAGCGGCTCAAACCGAGCCCTCGGGAATCAACTGACAACGCCTCCTGAAAACCCGGGGCGGTTCAGGGACTCGTAGATATCCGGGATGTGGAGCTTCGGCTTCCAAAGCCACGCGTGGTCAGCGCATTGAAGAGCTGACGCTGCTCCGAAAGCAAGTGCACCACCGTTTCGAGCGACGACCGTCGATACGCGTTGCCGAACGTGCCGACCTCGATCTCGCGCACGACTGCCTGGATGCCGCGCCGGCGCGAGCGGAAATTGTTGAGCCGCTCCTCCAACAGGCACCACGTTCAGAAGGCCGAGCCGGGGTCGTCGCGCCTGCGGCGGATGAGCGCGCGGAGGGGATCGTCGGCCGAAGCGGTCTGCGGTAGGGCGGAGACGTCAGGGAGAGTCGTCATGCAGGCAACGAGCCGGCGAATGCGATCGACGTACTGAGCGCCGTTGCGGATTGACCTTCCCGCGCCGTTGGCGTTGCCACGAGCACCGCCGTGATCAGCAGGAGCAGCATGGCAAACGCCAATTCGAGGGCGGTTGCCACTCTGAGATTCCGAACGGTGGAGGCGTTGTCGAGCGCCGGACGAATACGCAGAAAGTTATAGGCGCCGAGCCCCGCGACAAGACCGAGCGCACTCAGTTTGACCACGAGTGTTCGGCCATAGGGAGACTGCCAAAGCGCGGGTACCTGCCCCACGTGAAGACAGGCTGCATAGGCACCCGTTGCGGCGATCAGCGTGGCGGCGCCGATGGCGACGGGCGAGAACCGCCCGACGAGTTCCTGGACGATGTACCAGTATTCCTCCGGGTACGCCCGGTCGGCGGCCGGTACACCGACCAACACGAGCATCGCTAAAGTACCGATCCACGCCCCAGCGGCCAACACGTGAAGGCCATCGCTCACAACCGCGAGGCCAGTCCGCCCCGCGACGGCCATCGCGTGCCCCGCTGTCGCCGGAGTGAACGCGAGTAACAGCGCGGCCGCTGTCGACGTCCACCACCATCGGTCGGGCCTACGTGACGCATGCCGCCGTACCATCTCGAACGCCGCAAATGCAAGCACCGCGACAAGTACCTGAAAAATCCACCCTCTCCCCCACGTGGTCTCCGTGACGAGTGTGAAGGCCTGCGAAAGGTCGGTTACGTACTCCACGCCGAACATCGCAGCGACCTGCGCGAGAAGCCGCGCGACGCAGCTGGCGAGCAGTACAGCGGTCGCAACAGAGCCGAACTGCGCGGCCCTCAACTCCGCGAGCTCCACGACCTGTGTGCCACTCGCCCCGAGTCGCGCCCCCGCTCTCAGCACCACGCTCCGAAACACTCCGATACCGATGATCAGCAGGAGAGTCGTGTAACCGATCCATCGAATAGCCACGTAGGGCCAAGATTCTGCATCAAACACGTGGTTCTCCCAAGCCCGCAGGCGTCAGGCGCATCAGCGCTGTGGCTCATGCAAGCGCCGACGGGTGACAATCAGTTGTTCGCCGAAGACAGCTTGCGTTCCCGCATGAAACCATGAAAGCGCTCCGCCTCGGTGTCAATATCCAAGAGAGGGGGGTACCGTTTTGTTTTACGCTGCATAAACTACTCTGTGCGGAGTTGTTCAACCCTCTACCCTTCTGTCGTGCACGAGATTAGTCGTTCGTCGCTGCCAACCGTGAACATGGTTGCCCGTTTCACGCTTCTCATAGCGGTCCTTTTCGGCCTTGGCGCGTGCGCCCACGGATCGTTGCAGCGCGATGTGCGCACGGTTGACGACCTGCTGCGACCTCGGGTCGGCGTCGGCGTCCCGGAGCGCTCAGCTCTCGGCACCACGAGCGACACGGTCGTGGTTGCGCGCCTGCTGGCGCAGCCACTCACCCCGGAGACGGCCGTGCGCGTCGCGCTCATCGCGCACCCTGGGCTCCGCGCGATGTACGCGGAACTCGGGCTTGCACGGGCCGATGTGGTACAGGCGGCGCTCTTGGCGAACCCTGTGATCTCGCTCGAGCGCTTCACCGCCGGCCGCTTCCTGGAGTTCGGCATTGCCGCCTCGTTCATCGACCTGCTCTCGCAGCCGATGCGACGCCGGGTGGCCGAGGCCCAGTTGGTGAGCGCGAGATTGCGCGTTGCCGACGAAGTGTTCCGCCACGTGGCCGACGTCCGGGCCAGCCTCGTAGAAGCGGTGGTGGCGGCCCAGGTACGCGAGATCAGCGAGCGGGCGCAGGCCGCCGCCGCGGCATCGGCGGCGGCGGCCACCGCCATCCATGCGGCGGGCAACCTGCAGGAGCTCGATCTCGTCAGCGAGCGAGCGGCCGCCGCCGAGTTTGTGGCCGGCGCGATTCACGCCCGCGGCGAGAGCCATGTCAGTCGCGAACAGCTGGTGCGCGCGCTCGGCGTGTCGGGCACCGGAGCCTCGCTGATCCTGCCGGAGCGGCTGCCCGATCTGCCAGACGCCGACCCGTCGGTGGATTCGCTCGTCGCGCTTGCCGTCACCAATCGGCTCGATCTCGCCGCGGCACTGCAAGACGTCAACGCGGCCGGGAAGGCGCTTGGCCTCACCCGCCGGTTCCGTCTGCTACCCGACGGGACGCTGTCATTCGCGGGTGAAGGCGAGGACGGCGGCCCATTCAAGAGTGGGCCTGGGTTCTCCATTCCGCTGCCGTTCTTCGACCGCGGTCAGGCGCGCGTGCTGGCGGCTCAGAGTGCGCTGCGCGCGGCCGTGGCCCGGCAGGAGGCACTCACCCTCGCAGTGCGGGCCGACGTGCGCGCAGCCCACGCGCTCCTCATGTCGGCGCGGGCGCGGTTCGAGGAGTACCGCGCGCGCGTTGTCCCGTTGAGGCGCCGCGTGACCGAAGAAACGCAGCTGCAATACAACGCGATGGCCATCAGCGTGTTCGGACTGCTGCAGGCACGTCAGGGGGAACTAAGCGCCGGTCAAGGGTACATCGACGCGATGGGTGACTATTGGAAGGCGCGCATTCAGCTGGAGCGCGCCGTGGGAACCAGCCTACCATGAGTGATATGACGAAGATGGATAGACGGAGTCTGTTGGCGACCGGCATCGGGGCCGTGGCCGGTGGTGCCCTGCTCGGGTTGCCGCGTACTGCCTCGGCGCTCGCCCGCACGACGGTGTCCCATGCAGAGGGCACAGTGTACGCGCCGGGATGGCCGGGGCGCGATTACACCCCGGTGATGACCCCCAACGTCTCGACTCTACCGTTCAAGGTGGTCGACGGCGTGAAGGTGTTTCACCTGATCGCCGAGCCGGTCGAGCACGAATTCGCACCGGGGTTGCAGGCACAGTGCTGGGGCTTCAACGGTAGTACACCGGGCCCCACAATCGAGGCCGTGGAAGGTGACCGTGTGCGCATCTACGTCACGAACGCACTTCCGGCCGAAACAAGCGTGCATTGGCACGGCATCCTCCTGCCCTCGGGCATGGACGGCGTATCGGGCCTCAGCCAGGCGCCCATCCCGTCGGGCTCCACCTTCCGGTACGAGTTCACGCTGCGACAGCATGGCACGTACATGTATCATTCGCACCGGGATGAAATGACACAGCAGGCGCTCGGCATGATGGGCATGTTCATCATCCATCCGCGTGTGGTGGAGCGCCGTCCTGATCGTGATTTCGTGTTGCTGTCGAGCGAGTGGAAAGTGCTGCCCGGCGCCCGCAGACCCGACCCCAACGAGATGCTCGAGTTCAACGTGCTCACATTCAACGGCAAGGCGTTCCCGGGTACCGCGCCGCTGATGGTCGAACGTAATGAGCTGGTGCGCATTCGGCTCGGCAATCTGAGCGCGATGAGCCATCACTCGATTCACATCCATGGTCATGCGTGGACGCTCGTGGCGACCGACGGCGGCGACATTCCGCGCTCGGCGCGGTGGCCGGAGGTGACGCAGCTCGTGCCGGTAGGCAGTACCCGTACCATGGAGTTCATTGCCGATAATCCCGGCGACTGGTCGCTGCATTGTCACATGTCACATCACACCATGACGCAGATGGGGCACAGCGGCGTGAGCATGCTCGGCGCCGATGCCGAGGTGATCGACAAGGCGGTGCAACCGATCATGCCGGAGTACATGACGATGGGTCATGACGGCATGGGCGGCATGGGCGAGATGGGGATGCCGGTACCCAAGAACAGTCTGCCGATGATGGGCGCGCAGGGGCCGCACGGCTACATCGACATGGGCGGTATGTTCACGGTGATTAAGGTGCGTGACCGCTTGCGCGCCGGAGACGAAACGTCGTGGTGGCAGGCCCCCGACGGCACTCAAGCGCGCGAGGCGACGGCCGATGAACTGCAGCGTGACCACATCACCGTGCCCCCGATCAAGGCCAAGGCCGCCGGGCACGCGCATCACCATCCACCCGGAGATGTCCGGTGACGCCGCGAAAGTCCACTCCACCAAAGATGGGAGATGCTGTACGCCTGAACGCCGAGGGGGTGGCGAAGGTGCTGGGCGACCTCGAGGCGCGTGTGCTGACGGCCGTCTGGCAGTTCGACGAACCGGTCACGGCACGAAGCGTACATGACATGGTGGTTGTCGACCACGACGTCGCCGTACTGACTGTGGTTACGGTGCTGAACAAGTTGGTCGATAAGCGCATTCTCACGCGCCGAAAGATTGGCGGGCTGCTGCACTACGTGGCCGCCATGCCGCCAGCCGAGTTCCACGACTTCGTTTCGCGGCGAATGGTCGAGGGCGTGATCGATTTCGCGCCCGAGCGTCTGGCGGCCTGCTTCGTCGATGTGCTCGCGGAACGCGATCCGGCGCAGCTCGATCAACTGGCAAAGCTCGTCGACGAGGCCCGGCGTCGCCGTGGCTGATCGGCAACGGCCATGGCTTCGGGCGGGGACAGTCGCCGGCGAGAAGCGCTACCAGCGACTGCTGTTGATTGCGCTCGCCACGATTCTCGTCCTATCGCTCGCACCGGTCGTTGGTACGCACCTGCTCGGCGTGGTAGATCGTCCGCTATCTGGGAGCGACCACATCGGCGCGCTCTGTCTCATCGCTCTGCACGAGCTACTGTCGCCAGCGCATTCGCTGCTGCATGTGCTGGTTTCGGCCGGTTTTTTGTGGGCCGTGTGGGAGATCGCGCAGAAGGCGTTCCGCACTCGTCGCGTGCTTGCGGCGCTGCCTGTCCGCCCCCTCTCCAAGGCTGAGTTCGTTCACGCCGAACGCGCAGGCCTGACGGCGAGCGACGTGTTCGTCGTCTCCGGTTTGCCGATGCCGGCGCTTACGGCCGGGCCTTGGTTACGCCCTCGGGTGTACCTTGCCGACGCACTGCTCACGGGAGTACATGCACTCCCATCGGAAGAGGTAACGGCGATCTTCGCGCATGAGGCCGCCCATGTGCGCCGGCGCGACCCCCTTCGTTTTCTGCTCCTTCGGGTTCTTGCGCGCGCGCTCTTCTGGGTCCCCGCCCTGCGCGCCATCGCCGAGGACATTGCAGACGAGGCCGAAATCATCGCGGACGACGCCGCCAGTGTGGTTACGAGTCCGGTCGCGGTGGCCAGTGCCCTCGTGAAGCTGGGGACGTGGAAGTCGCCTGCGGCCAGCATGGCTGTTGTTGGATTTCTCCGACCGGACCTGCTGGATCGACGGGTGCGTCGTCTGGTCGGTGAGGACTACCGGCCACAGAGCCGGCTGACCGGCGGATCGGTACTCGTGGCGGCGGTTGTCCTCACAGTCAGCATGATGTCGGGCATCGTCGACGTGCACGACCTGCCCACCTCGCCCGGTCACCCGATGTCGCATCAGCACTGCGAGCACGACGGCACGTTCGCGACGGGGCACTTGTTCTGCCGATGGGGCGTGTCCGGTGCGCTGCTCCCCAAAGGCGCGGCGGATTGTCCCCACGCGAACGGCTGACGCTTTACGCTGGATAAAATAGCCGCTATGTTTGTGCATCGGTCTTCCATCTACTCTACCGTCCCCGCCCATGAACAATCGTCGAACAATCGTCCGGTCCCTGCTGCTGGTCGCCGCGCTTCCGGCACTCGCCATCGCCGCCGCACTTCCGCACGCCAAGCTCGAGAGTGCCCTGCCCGGTGCCGGCAGCACCGTCGCTGCGCCAAAGGAACTGCGTCTCACGTTCTCCGAAAAGATCGAAGTCAAAATCGCCAAGATCACCCTGCTTCGTGGCACGGAAGAGATCGCGGCGCTTGGCACCATCGCCGCTGATGCGACAGCCCCTGAGACGGTGATCGTTCCCGTCACGCAGCCGCTTGCCGCCGGCTCGTACACGGTGAAGTATCGGGTCGCGGGCCCCGATGGCCATCCGATGGGTGGATCGTACGCCTTCAGCGTGAAGTGAGATGCCGATGCGTCGTTCCCTTCTGAGCCTGGCCGTGTGCGCAGGCGCCCTGTGTAGCGCCCCCGTTGGCGCCGACGCTCAGTCAACCAACCGTCAGGTTGAGCAGGCGACCGCTGTTATCCGTGCGGTGTTCGCTGCGGCGGAGCGTGCGGACATGGCGGCGCTCGACACACTCTATGCTGGCGACAGTCTCACGGTGTTCGAGAGTGCCGGAATGAACCGCGGCTGGAAGGATTACCGCGATCATCACCTCGGCCCCGAGCTCAAGGAAATGAGCGGGTTCAAGTATCGGCCGATTGAGATCGTCACGAGGGTCGAAGGCATTCTGGCCTGGGCCACGGTGAGCTACGCCCTGCAGGCGAAGGTGGGGGCTCGCACCATCGACAACTTCGGACGCGGTACGTACATCCTCGAACGTGCCGGCGCCGGAGACAAAGCCCGGTGGGTCGTACGCCACTCGCACACGGCCTCACGGGCGCGTCGGCCGAACGACCCGCCGATGCCGCAGTGATCGGCAGCAGGCGCCGCCTGCCCGATGCCCCCGGCCTGTGCCACGTGTGCACTTGTCGGGGGCATCCTGACATTTCGGACGGCCTAATGCTGATTGTTCCGTGGTGAGCCCGGCGCCATTCTGCGGATGATGCATTCCCTGCGCCTGTCGTCGCCCTTTCCGCCATTCCGGCGGCTCCTCAGCACTGCGCTCATGGCGCTGGTGCTCCTCCAGTCATCGCTACTGGCGGGCGTCATGCCGTGTGACCGTGAGCCGGGCAGCGCGAGCCCGTCGGCGCGTGAGGTTCACCCGCCGGCGTCATCCACCCATCGCGCGCCGGCCTCGTGCGACCATGAGGAGGCGACCTCCGCACCACGCCGCTGCTACGCCATGGTGCAGTGCAGCGTCGCCGCCATTCCGCTGCCTGACGAGTGCGTCTCTTTGGCTCCCGCGACCGCGAGCGAGGCGGTGCTCGCCGCCGGCGCGACGGTCCTGCTCGCTGCCCCCAGCTTCCCGCCCGAGCCGCCCCCTCCGCGCGCCTAGGGAAACTCTGATCAGGTAGGAAACGCGGGCCGTGTGGAGAAGAGGTCCGTCAGCGGGCGCCGCTTGGTGCGTGCCGGAGCGCGCGCACTGCTCGCGGCG
>JALOPN010000074.1 GCA_025453875.1 Gemmatimonadaceae bacterium
CCGCCATCCCCCCGGCCGACGACGTGATCGCGTTCGCGAAATGGGTGGGGCGCCAGCCGCGCTGACCCGGCGGCTCGAGGCCGTGGCCTACGGCCTCGGCTTCGATGCCTTCGGGGTCGCGGCGCTGGGCGAACCGGCCACCCGGGCGCACTTCGACGCCTGGCTGGACGCTGGCCGACACGGCGGCATGACCTACCTCGCGGGGCACGGTGCCGAGCTGCGGCGCGATGCCCGTCGGCCGCATCCGGGCGCCACCCATGCCGTGGTGGTGGCCGCATCGTATGGCGGGCGGGAGCCGTCCGGCCCGGTGGCGCGCTACGCACGCGGCGACGATTACCACGAGGTACTGCGCGAGCGAGTGCGGGCGCTGCACCACTGGCTCGAGGCGGAACTCGGGCACCCGATCAATGCGCGGCCCTACGTGGACAGCGGCCCGGTGCTGGAGCGGGACCTGGCCCAGCGCGCCGGCTTGGGATGGTTCGGCAAGAACACCATGCTCATCACGCCGCACGCCGGCTCGTTCGTGTTTCTGGCGTCGCTGTTCGTCGAGCTGGCGCTGGCGCCGAGCGCCCCGTTCGAGGCCGACCGGTGCGGTACCTGCACCCGCTGCCTCGATGCCTGTCCCACCGGCGCGCTGCCCGCCCCGCGCGTGCTCGATGCCAACCGCTGCATCAGCGCGCTGACCATCGAGTGGCGCGACGCCATTCCGGAGGCCCTGCGGCGAGTTCGCGCCGCGGGCGCTGTTCGATGGCGTGGAGACGCGCGACGGCACGCGCGCACTGGCGCGGGAGATTCTGATGATGGGCCCCGCTGAGTACGCGGCGGCATTCAAGGGCTCGGCCATCAAGCGCGCGAAGCTGTGGATGATGCAGCGCAACGCCTGCGTCGTGCTCGGTAACATCGGCACCGAGGAAGACCTCGCGGTACTCGAGGCCATGGGCCAGCATGAACAGGAGATCGTGCGGGAGCATGCTGCGTGGGCCGTTCGATTGCTTCGTGGGTGAGTCGATGTGAGGTCGGGCTCCGGCCCGTGGCAACAGGGTAGCTCCCGGAGTACAGGCCGACGTAGCCGCACGTGGCGTACGCGCCGATCCGCCGATCGAGGCAAGTGTGATGTGGTCATCGCGCCACCATGTCCCGCACCAGTCGCACCTGATCGCGCGTCGGTGACACGTCGGTGAGGCGCAGCTTCACGTGGCGCTCGCGATCCAGCACGATCACCGTTAGCGCCTTCTTGTCGGCGCCGAGCTGACTCGCGACCGTGCCTTCGCCATCGAGCAGCAGAATACGATGAGCTTCGCGCGGCGCCCGTTGCGACGCCATGCGCCGCATGAACGAGGGGACACTGCGCAGATCGGCCACCATGAACCAGCGCACGCTCGCGGTATCTGCAGCGAGCGCGTGCTGCAGCGAGTCACTCCACGGCTTCATGCGCTCGGCGTGGGCACGCGAGCCCAGCACGAGCACCAGGGACTTTCCCGTAAGTTGCCCGGACCGCCACCGCGTGCCGAACTGGTCGGCGAGATCGAACGACAGCGTGGGCGTACCGCCACTGCCCGCCTGCGAATGCACGGGGGCGGTGCCGAGCAGGCCGGCGCAGAGGAAGGCGAGCAGACAAGCGATCAGCCTGCTCGAAGAACGGCGGAGATACGGTGGGAATGACATGGGCAAGCGAGTGGGGAATTGACGAAGCCTTCGGTCTTAATTAACTATTTATTTAATATGACCGACGAATCAACTCCCCCGGCTCGCCGAAGCACCCGCGGCCGACGCGCCGGCGTCCCCGACGGCGATACCGAGCAGCGCATCCTCGACGCCGCGCGCCGCGTCTTCGTGCGCCGCGGTACCGGAGGCGCCCGCCTCCAAGAGGTGGCCGACGAAGCCGGCGTCACCCAGGCGCTCGTGCTCTACTACTTCACGTCGAAGGACGCCCTCGCCGAACGCGTCTTCCTCGACGTGGCCCGCACGATGATGAACGCCCTCATCGGCCGCCCCACCAGCTTCGACGCCAGCCTCGAGTCGCTCATCGAGCAACTGGTCACCGCCTACATCGACGCCGTGCGTCACGCCCCGTTCATCCCGGGCTATCTCCTCGCAGAAGCGCAGCAGCAGCCCGAGCGGGTGGAACGCCTCGTGGGTCAGGCCATCGGCACCATGCCCTCACAGATGGCGGCCATGATGCTCGCCCATGTGACACGGGAGATCGAGCGTCGGGTGGCCGACGGAACGATGCGCCCCATGACGCCCCGACAGCTGCTCGTGAACGTCATGGCCCTCACGATCTTCCCGTTCGTCGCGCAACCCATTCTGCGCACCGTGATGGGCTTCGACGAGCAGCGCTTCTCGGACTTCCTCGACGAGCGACGCCGGGAATTGCCGGCCTTCATCATCAATGCCCTCCGGCCATGATCGCCTCCCCCCAGCCCGGCGGCCGTGAGCGGCCATTCCGGCACGCGCGCGCGTGCCTGAGCACGGTCCTCGTTTGCGCTCTCGCGGCGCCTGCCCTGCTCCGCGCCCAATCCCGACCCGATACGATTCACCTCGGCGACCTGTATCCGCTCGCCGAAGCGCATGACCCGCGCGCCGCACAGCTCCCCCTGCTGCGGCAGCAGGCGAATGCCCGGCGCGAGACGATTCGCCGGGAACTGCTGCCGGCGCTCAGCGTGAACGGATCGGCCCAGTACCTCTCCGATGTCGCGAGCGTGGGCACGCTGCCGGGCATCGGCCCGGTGGGTCCGCTCAATCACCAGTACGATGCATACCTCACCATCCGTGAGCCCATCGTGGACTTCTCCCGTCCCGCGCGCGACCGCGTCGAACGTGAGCGCCTCACCGAAGCCGAAGCGGGAGTACGCGCCACGCTGTATGGTCAGCGCGCTGCGGTGAACGAGGCTTACTTCGCCGTGCTGCAGCGTCGCACCCAGCAACGCGTGCTCGAGGCGGCCATCGCCGATCTTTCCGCACGACGCAACGCGGCGCAACTGCGCGTAACGAGCGGCGCCGCCCTCGCCAGCGAAGCGCTGGTCATCGATGCGGAACTCGTGCGCCGCCGGCAGGCACTCGCCGATGCCGCCAGCGAAGAGCGCATCGCGCTGCAGCAGCTCAGCCAACTCATCGGCCGCCCGATCAGTCCGGAGATACCGCTCGCGGTACCTCAGCCGGCCGAATCTCGTATCGCCGCCGACACGGCACGCCCGCTCGCGCGGCAACGCCCCGAGTACACGCAGTTCGATCGTTCACGCGCCGTGCTCGAGGCGCGCGAGTCGGCGGTGGGCGGCATGGACCGGCCACGACTCGCGCTCGTCACTCGCACGGGATACGGTCGCCCCGGCCTCAACGCACTGGGGCGTGAGTTCGACAGCTACATCTCCACCGGGCTGCAACTCGAATGGACGCCCTGGAACTGGGGGGCCAGCCGTCGCTCGCGCGAGGAGCTGCGCGCCAGCGCGAACATCATCCGCACCAACGAAGCGGCGTTCACGCGCGCCGTGGAGCGGGCGAGTCTCGCCGATCGCCAGCGCCTCGACGCGTTGCAGCGGCTCCTCGCCACCGACGACGACGTGGTCGCCCTCCGCGAGCGCATCCTCGCCGAGGCACGCCTGCGCCACGACGAGGGCGAGATGGCTGCCGCCGATTACGTCACGCGCGCCAACGACCTGCTCATCGCACAACTCGACCGCGAAACCCGGCGCATCCGCATCGCGGAGGTGCATATCCGTTATCTCACGACCATTGGGCAGGAGCTCCGCTGATGCGCACCATGTTTTCAACGCCACGCTCCGCTCGCTGGCCAATCGCGCTCGCCGTGGTCACACTCGGTGCCTGCAGCAAACCCGCCGCGCCCGACGCCTACGGCAACATCGAAGCCGACGAGGTGATCGTGTCGGCGCAGACCAGCGGTCAACTCGAGCGCTTCGATGCGCAGGAGGGAGCTTCAATCGCCGTCGGCGATACGGTGGCGCTGGTGGATACCATCCAAATCTCCCTCGAGCGTCGGCAGCTCGAGGCGCAGCGACGCGCGCTGGGGTTGCAGCGCGACGAGCTGGCGCGCCAGCAGGCGAGCGTGCATGTGCAGCGCGAGATCGCGCAACGCGGCCTCGATCGCACCATGCGACTCCTGCAGGGCGGCGCGGCCACCGCGGCGCAGCGCGATCAGCAGGAGCGTGATACCCGCGTGCTCACGGAACAGGAGCGAGCCGCCGCGATCTCGCTGCAACGCGTGAGCGCCGAGGCCGACGCCATCGAGGCGCGTCTCGCTGCGCTGACCGACCGCCAACAGCGCGCGCGGGTTCGCAACCCCACGGCCGGCACGGTGCTCGTCACGTACGTGCACGCCGGCGAGATCATTCAACCGGGTCAGCCGCTCTATCGTGTGGCCGATCTCGATACGCTCACGCTGCGTGCCTACGTCACCGGCGGCCAACTCGCCGCCTTCCGACTCGGCGAAACGGTGCAGGTGCACACCGACGCGCCCGATGGCGGTCTCACCACGCACGAGGGGCGCATCACGTGGGTGTCGTCGCGTGCGGAGTTCACTCCCACACCGGTGCAGACCCGCGAAGACCGCACCGACCTCGTGTACGCCGTGAAGATCCGCGTACCCAATCCGAAGGGACTGCTCAAGATCGGCATGCCGGCCGATGTCACCCTCCCGTCAGCCGCGGCCAAGTGACCACCACCATGCCGGACCCCGTGGTCCAAATCGAGAACGTCAGCAAGGCGTTCGGCGCGACGCGCGCGCTCGATCAGATCGCGTTCAGCGTGTCGGCCGGTGAACTCTTCGGCCTGGTGGGCCCTGACGGTGCCGGCAAGTCCACGCTGTTCCGCATCCTGGTGTCCCTGCTCGAGGCGGACCGTGGCGTGGTCCGGGTGCTCGGGCTCGACCCGGTCGGCGATCTCTGGGCGTTGCGTCGCCAGGTGGGCTACATGCCCGGCCGCTTCGCGCTCTACGGCGATCTCACTGTGCGCGAGAATCTCGAGTTCTTCGCCGCGGTGTTCGGGACGTCGGTGGAAGCGGAATACACCTCCATCGCCCCCATCTATCAGCAGATCGAACGGTTCGCCGATCGTCGGGCGGGCGCGCTGTCCGGCGGCATGAAGCAGAAGCTCGCCCTCTGCTGCGCCCTCGTGCATCGCCCGGCCATGCTGTTTCTCGACGAACCCACCACCGGCGTGGACGCGGTCTCGCGTCGTGAGTTCTGGGACCTGCTCGGCACGCTGCGCGACAGCGGTCTCACCACGATCGTCTCCACGCCGTACATGGACGAAGCCATGCGATGTGACCGCGTGGCACTCATGCAGACCGGCCGCATTCTCGCCATCGATGACCCGACCAGACTGGGCGCTCGCTTTCCGCGTCCGTTGTTCGGCGTGCACACGCGCGATCGGCGGCGCGTGCTTGACCTGCTGCGCACACTGCCCCTGGTGACGTCGGTGTTCCCCTTCGGGGACATCGTGCACGTGAGCACGGCGCGCGTGACCGCCCATGGTGATGACCTGAGTGATGCGGCGCTCGCCGAGCACCTGCGCGACGGGCTGGTCGCGGCGGGCCTCGGCGACGCCGAGGTACGGCCAATCGACGCCGGAATCGAAGACCTGTTCATGGAGCTCATGGGCACGGAGAGCACAGGTGCGGCATCATGACGATGCCACCGGAGACCTCCGTGGTCGGTGATCACCCATCCACCTTGGCGATACGCGCGCAGGCATTGAGCCGTGTGTTCGGTGCGTTCACCGCCGTGGACGCCATCAGCTTCGACGTGGGCCAGGGCGAAGTCTTCGGCTTCCTTGGCGCGAACGGCGCGGGCAAGACCACCGCCATTCGCATGCTCACCGGACTGCTCGCGCCATCGTCCGGCGCGGCGACGGTCGCCGGGTTCGATATCCGCCACGACGCGGCACGCGTGCGTGAGCGTATCGGCTACATGAGCCAGCGGTTCTCCCTGTACGACGACCTCACCGTGCACGAGAACATTCGGTTGTACGGCGGGATCTACGGCCTCACCGACGAGCAGATCGCATCGCGCGAGAAAGACCTGCTCTCCCGGCTCGCGTTCACCTCCAGCGCATCGCTGCGCGTGGGTGCACTACCGCTCGGGTGGAAGCAGAAGCTCGCGTTCTCCGTGGCCCTGCTCCACTCGCCCAGCATCGTCTTTCTCGATGAACCGACCGGCGGGGTGGACCCGGTCACCCGTCGTCAGTTCTGGGAACTCATCTATCAGGCGGCCGCCGATGGGACCACAGTGTTCGTGACCACGCACTACCTCGACGAAGCTGAATACTGCGACCGCGTCTCGATAATGGTGGACGGCCACATCTCGGCGTTGGGTACCCCGGCCAGTCTCAAGGCGGAGTTCGCCGCGGACGATCTCGATGAGGTGTTCGTGCGACTGGCACGAGGAGCCACGAAGTCATGAGCCCCCGATTCGAAGCCTGGTCTACCCTGCTGGCGTTCATGCGGAAGGAGCTTCGACACCTCGTCCGTGATCGCCAGACGTTCGTCATTCTGCTCTGCCTCCCGCTCGCGCAGCTGCTGCTGTTCGGCTATGCGGTGCGCACCGACGTGAACGAGATTCGTATCGCCATCGCCGCGTCGGCGGCCGACCCGGCGGCCACGTCGCTGCGCGCGCAGTTCGCCAACAGCGACCGTTTCATCCTGCTCCCTTCCATTCCGAACGCCGCCGCCGCCGAGCGGCTGTTCCGCAGCCAGCAGACGGACGTGGTCGTGGTGCTGGGGCCGCGAACCGACTCCCGCACCGTCGGCGTAACTCCGCCGTCGCTCCTCATCATTACCGACGCCTCCGATCCCAATACGAGCACGACGATGGCGAACTATGCACAGGCCGTCGTGCGCGATTGGCAGGCGCTGCGGAGTGATGTCTCCGGACGCGTGGCGATCGATGTGCGGGCGCGCATGCGCTACAACCCCACCCTGCGCAGCGTGAACCTGTTCGTTCCCGGGCTCATCGCCCTCATCCTCACCCTCGTCACCTCGCTCATGACCGCCCTGTCGCTTTCCCGTGAGAAGGAGCGCGGCACGATGGAGCTGTTGCTCGTCTCGCCGCTGCGGCCGTGGCAGATCATCGTCGGCAAGGTGATCCCGTACCTGGGCCTGGCCTTGGTGAACGTGGTATCGGTGCTGCTCGCCGCGCGATTCGTCTTTCTCGTGCCGTTCGCGGGAAGCTATTGGCTACTGATGGGGGCGAGCGTGCTCTTCGCCCTCGTGAGCCTGGCGCTGGGCGTGCTCATCGCCGCGCTCACCAGTTCGCAGCTGGCGGCGACGCTTGCGGCGTTGGGCGGGACCCTGTTGCCCAGCACCATGCTGTCCGGACTCATCTTCCCGATCGCGAGTATGCCCGAACCGCTGCAATGGGTCACCACCATCGTGCCGGCGCGCTGGTTCGTGGAGATCATCCGTGGCGTGATGCTGCAGGGCACGGGTGTGGATGTGGTGTGGCGCGACCTGCTGATCCTTTCCGTCATGCTTGTCGTATTGCTGGTGGCGGCCATCCGTCGTACGTCGGTGAGGCTCGCATGATGTGGCGTGCGCTGCAGGTCATGATGGAGAAGGAGTTCAAGCAGATCCTGCGGGACACGGTGATCTCGCGCATGCTCTTCGTGATGCCCCTCATCCAGCTCGCCGTGCTGGCCAATGCCGCCACCTTCGAAGTGAAGCGCGCCGCCCTCTGGGTGGTGGACCTCGACCAGACTCCGGTGGCGACGGCCATGGTGGACCGTCTCACCGCAAGCGGCCGGTTCTACATCGCGGGCAGTGGGATGTCACCCGCACAGGGCGAACGCTCGCTGCTCGATGGCCGCGCGACCGCCGTGCTGACCATCCCGCAGGGGTTTGCGCGCGATATCGGCACGTCGGGGCGGAGTACCGTGCAACTCGTGCTGAACGCGGTGAACGGGTCACAGGCCGGCGTCACGCAGGGATACGCGACGCAGATCATCGCCCGCTACGCGGCTGAACTTGGCGCACGCGGTGCGGGGCCGCAGGGGCAATCCCCCACTGCGCGGCCATCGGTACGTCCGATGGTGGAGGTGCGTACGCGAGGCTGGTACAATGCCTCGCTCGACTACCGGCGATTCATGGTACCGGGCATTCTGGTGCAGCTCATCACGATGATCGGTACGCTCATGACCGCGCTGAACATCGTGCGCGAGAAGGAAGCTGGCACGCTCGAGCAGCTGAATGTCGCGCCGTTGTCGCCGGGGACGTTCATCGCCGGCAAGCTGCTGCCGCTCTGGATCATTTCACTGGGCGTGTTTTCGGCCGGACTCCTCATCGCCGTTTTCGGCTTCGACGTGCCGATGGAGGGCAGTCTGCTGCTGCTCTACGCGGGGGCTGCCCTGTTCCTCGTGGGTGCGCTCGGCGTTGGACTCTGGATCAGCACGATCGCCGACACGCAGCAACAGGCACTGTTTGTGACCTTCGCGGTGCTCATGGTCTACATCCTCATGAGCGGACTGTTCACACCCGTGCGCGGCATGCCCGAGTGGGTGCGGACGTTGGCGCAGGCGAATCCGCTGTTGCAGTTCATCGCCCTTACGCGTGCGATCATGCTGCGTGGCGCCGAGGCCATGGACGTCTGGCGGGAGTTCTTGGCTCTCGGGCTCATCGGACCGACGGTGCTGGCGCTCGCGATCCGGCAGAGCCGTAAGTCTGTCGCCTAGCTGAGGTGGATGAGTCACGGGGACTCCAAACCTGGAGCCGCCGAGTGCGGTAGCCGCAGCCTTCGGAACTCTCGTCGTCAGTGACCTCGGCATCCTTCATGATTCGGAGCATCGACCGCGAGCTCTCTGGCAAGGCATCCCGTTTGACCGGCCCTAAGTTGCTGGCCTTTTGATGGTTGCGTAACCGGTCGCCAATGGCACCGCAGTACGGGTAGGCGTGCACATCTTTAGTGAGGTGTGCCCATGGAACCGGAAGTTCGCACGCGAGGCGATGCTGCCCGAGTTCGCGCCGCGGGCGCTGTTCGATGGCGTGGAGACGCGCGACGGCACGCGC
>JALOPN010000075.1 GCA_025453875.1 Gemmatimonadaceae bacterium
GATGGGCT
This sequence comes from Gemmatimonadaceae bacterium, assembly GCA_025453875.1. GTDB lineage: Bacteria > Gemmatimonadota > Gemmatimonadetes > Gemmatimonadales > Gemmatimonadaceae > JAABRT01. The sequence continues at coordinate 9 of JALOPN010000075.1, forward strand.
CGCGATGACGCCGTACATTCGCGAGAGCCGTCGCATCGTGGCGCGCACCACGGTGCGCGAGCAGGACGTGCTCAAGGCGCTCTTGCCGCCGGGCACGGTGACGACCGCGTTCGCGGACAGCGTAGGCATCGGCCATTACGCACTCGACCTGCACCGCACCACACGTGGTGACGAAGGCGCCTACGGCGAGACCGTGCCGTTCCAGATCCCGCTCGGCGCGCTCATTCCCGTCCGCGTGCGCAACCTGCTGCCCGCCTGCAAGAACTTCGGCGTCACGCACCGCACCAACGGCTGCTACCGGCTGCACCCCATCGAATGGAACGTGGGCGAGGCAGTGGGCCATCTCGTCGCGCAGGCGATCGCCACGGGACGGCCGCCGAGCGCGATCGCCGAGTCTGCCGAGCGCACGCGCGACCTGCAGCGCACGCTCGCACAGGCGGGGGTGCGCCTCGCCTGGCCGGAGCCGTTGCCACCGGCCTGACCGCGCGGCGGAGCATCGGGCGGCGTCACGGACACGCTGCGGGGTATATTCTGGCAATCGGATTGACAATTTATTGATTCGACGCAGGTTTCCCGCATGATCCTCCGCGACGCCACCCCACGATTGCTCGAGCTGGCCGGCTACTACCCGGTCGTGAGCGTCACGGGACCGCGGCAGGCGGGCAAGACCACCCTGTGTCGGGCGGCGTTCCCCTCACTGCCGTACGTGAGCCTCGAGCCGCTCGACGTGCGGGAGTTCGCGCTGCAGGACCCGCGCGGCTTTCTCGCCGCGTATCCCGACGGCGCGATCATCGACGAGGTGCAGCGGGCGCCGGAGCTCATGAGCTATCTGCAGGTCGTGGTGGACGACGATCCGCGACCAGGACGCTTCATCCTGACCGGCTCGCAGCAGTTGGCGCTGTCCGCCGCCGTGAGCCAGTCGCTCGCCGGACGCACCGGGTTGCTCGAGCTCATGCCCCCGAGCTGGACGGAGCTGCAGCGCTTCCCCACCGCACCGCGGGATCTGCTCGAGGTGCTCTGGACGGGGAGCTATCCGCGCATCTTCGACCGGCACATCCCGCCGCACCAGTGGCTCGCGGACTACATCGCGACGTACGTGCAGCGGGATGTCCGTCAGATGCTGAACGTGGGCGACCTTCGCACGTTCAGTACCTTCCTCGCGCTGTGCGCCGGCAGTTCGGCGGCGGAAACGCATCTGAGCCGACTTGGGGGTGACGCCGGCATCGCGCACAACACGGCGAAGTCGTGGCTCTCCGTGCTCGAGGCCTCCTACCTGATCTTTCGGGTACCCGGGTGGCACGCCAGCACGCGCAAGCAGGTCGTGAAGGGCGCCAAGCTCCATTTCGTGGATAGTGGTGTCGCGTGCCATCTGCTCGGGATTCGCGAGCCGGACCAGCTCCGTACGCACCCGCTCCGCGGCGCGATCTTCGAAAGCTGGGTTGCGAGCGAACTGTGGAAGCAGCGGGCGCATCTCGGCGCACGCCACGACCTCTTTCACTACCGCGACGCGTCGGGGCTCGAGGTCGATCTGGTGGCGGTCGACCGCCAGACGGCCTGGCTGATCGAGGCCAAGTCGGGTGCCACGATCGGCAGTGACTTCGCGGAGACCGTGGAGCGCCTGGCCACCGCAGTACGCGCGCGGTCACCGCAGTTGACCGTCGAGCAGCGCGTCGTGTACGGCGGTGCCATGCCGCAGTCGCGCGGTCGCACACGCTTCGTACCATGGCGCGACGTCGATCGCCTGCTGACGAGCGACGCAGGTCAGGGGTGAAGGCGCCCGTCTTGCCCTGCCTTGTCCTCCGCCGGCCCGCGTCCTAGGCTCCCCACAACCGCGACGACCGAACCGTCGCTCCTGCGCGGGGATGCCGCGCCCGCTCACCCGCTCCCCATGTCGCACCGCATCACCGTCGCCGCCGGCGACGGCGTCGGCCCCGAGATCACCGACGCCGTTCTGCGCATCCTCGACGCCGCCGCATGCGGCCTCACCTACGACCACATTCAGGTCGGGGAGGCGGTGTACCGGTCCGGCAACACGAGCGGCATTCCGGCTGCCGCGTGGGACGTGCTCCGTCGCAATCCGGTGTTCCTCAAGGGCCCCATCACCACGCCGCAAGGCGGTGGGTACAAGAGCCTCAACGTCACCATCCGCAAGACGCTCGGCCTGTTCGCCAACGTGCGCCCGTGCCGCAGCTTCCACCCGTTCGTGCCTACGCTGCACCCGGGGATGGACGTCGTCGTCGTGCGCGAGAACGAGGAAGACCTGTACGCCGGCATCGAACACCGCCAGACCACCGACGTCTTCCAGTGCCTCAAGCTCGTCTCGATCCCCGGCACCGAGAAGATCGTGCGCTACGCGTTCGACTACGCGCGCGCGAACGGGCGGCGCAAGGTGACCTGCCTCGTGAAGGACAACATCATGAAGGTCACCGACGGCCTCTTCGCCGATGTCTTTCGTCGCATCGGCGCAGAGTACCCGGAGGTGCAGCAGGAAGTGCAGATCATCGATATCGGCACCGCGCGCGTGGCCACGCAGCCCGACCGCTATGACGTGATCGTCACGCTGAATCTCTACGGTGACATCGTGAGCGACGTCACCGCCGAACTCACCGGCAGCGTGGGCATGGCCGGGAGCGCCAATGTGGGCGACCACATCAGCATGTTCGAGGCGATCCACGGCAGTGCGCCCGACATCGCCGGACGCGACATCGCGAACCCGAGTGCGATGCTCAACGCGGCCTGCATGATGCTCGCGCACCTCGGGCTCTCGACGCACGCGGAGACGATCCAGAACGCGTGGCTCGCCACGCTCGAGGACGGCGTGCACACGGGTGACATCTACCGCGACGGCGTGAGCCGCGAGCGGGTCGGCACGCGCGCCTTCGCCGACGCAGTGATCGCGCGACTTGGGCGCGCGCCACAGCATCTGCAGCCCGTGCATCTGCGCGGCGGCACGATGCCACGCACGACCTACGTGCGCCCGAGCGTGCGTCGCGAGTGCTGCGGCGTCGATGTCTTCGTCTGCGACGCCGTGTCGTCGCCCGACGCGCTCGCGGCTCGACTGCAGGCGGCAACGGCGGGCATTCTGCAACTCAAGCTGGTCACCAACCGCGGCGTGAAGGTCTGGCCCGGTGGTTTTCCCGAGACGTTCTGCACCGACCACTGGCGCTGCCGTTTCGTCTCCCCGAGCGTCGACCTCGGCGCACCGAGCCCCTCGTATCAGCCGATCGATCCGGCCGCCGTCCCAGCGCTCCTGCGCGCCCTGCACGACGCGGGCGTCGAAGCCGTCAAGACGGAGAACCTCTACCTCTTCGACGGCGAGCGCGGATTCACACTCGGACAGGGCGAATAAACGCTCCCGGGGCACCGGCGCGTCGTGCAGGCGCGTCGGTGCGTGACGAGCGGCACACCGTTCGTGGTGCCGTGACCGCCGTTCGTCCCACGCACGCGCGCGGAGAATCCTGCGGCGCAACTGCCGCGTAGGCCGGTGAAGTCGGCGCGCGTGGCGCACGAAGCGCCGCGCGCCTTTTCACCGCCCCGGAGTCTCCCCATGGTTCGGTCCTTGCCGTCCCGCGCTCGCCGCCTCGCGGGCGTCGCCGCGATCGTCGTCGCGGCCGCGCCGCTGCACGCGCTCGCCGCTCAATCGGCGCCCGCGACTATCACCGTGCCGACCGACGTCGACCAGCTCGTGCGCACACACATGGCCGAGGCGCAACTCGTGGGCGTCGGTGCGGCGGTGCTCGTGAACGGACGCATCGCCTGGGCGCACGCGTGGGGACATCGTGACGTCGAACGGTCGCAGCCGTTCACGACGCACACGCCCATGAAGCTCGCGTCCGTCACGAAGCCCTTTGTCGGTGTGCTCCTGATGCAGGCCGTGCGCGCAGGGCGCCTCTCGCTCGACGAGGACATCAACCGCTACCTGCCGTTTCGCATCGTCAATCCACACCATCCCACCGCGCGCATCACGCTGCGTCACCTCGCGACGCACACGTCGGGGATCACGGATCGCCTCGAGGTCTTTCGCGATTCGTATCGCTGGGGTGACGCGTCGGTACCGGACCTCGAGGCGTTCCTGCGCGACTACTTCACACCGGGCGCACCGCTCTACGACCGCGGCAACTTCCTCGACGCGTTACCGGGGACCCAGCGCGACTACTGCAATTTCTGCGCGGGGCTCGCAGGGCTCATCGTGGAGCGTGCGCTGGGTGGTCGTCTCGATGTGCTGTTGTCCCAGCGCGTCTTCGCGCCGCTCGGCATGCACGACAGTCACCTGCCGCTGAGTGACACGCGACTCGACGCGCCGAGCACGCACTTCGTCGTCAGTCACGGGCTGGCAGTCCCGATCCCTCCGTACCGCGGCATCACCTATCCGGACGGCGGCGTTTACAGCAGCGTTGCCGACCTGTCGCGCTTCTTTTCGGCCATGCTCAACGACGGGGCGTTCGACGGGGCGCGCGTCCTCGACGCCGCCGACGCGCGAGAGATGCAACGCTTCCAGTTCACCACCCAATCGCACCCCGAGAACTTCCCGCCGAGCGAAGGTAACAGCGGGATCTTCTGGCGCACAAAGCGGAACGGCGCGCTTGTCGGCCACGGCGGCAACGATCCCGGCGTGTTCGTCGACATGCTGTCGTCACCGGACCGTCGCGTGGCGGTGATTCTGATGACCAACACTTCGGTGGCCCCGGAGGACATGGGGCCCGTGCTCAAGATCTGGGATGCGCTGTGGGCCGATGCGACGGCGCGAGCGCAGCGTGACACCACCGTGCCGCGCTGACCGCGCCGCGCATCGAATCTCCGTGCCCCTCGCTGTCGCCCCCCTGAGCGAGCGCACGCCGCCGCTCGTCCCGGAGTCGTTGGTCGAGGACGAGGCACGCGTGAACGCTTGCCACTCCTTCAACCCGGAGTGGCCTGTGCTCGTTCAGGAACATGTGCTGGTGCGTGGACGCCTCCAGCGACGGCTCGCAACGATGGTGTTCACGCTCCTGGGCACCGTCGCGTCGCCGGTGGCGGCACTGTCGCCTCGCGCACCGGTGTGCGCGGATGCGACGCGTCGCGTGCCGAACACTGCGGACAACGCGACGGCACTGCTCGCCCGCGCGATCGATGTGGTCGGCATTGCCACGGTCAATGATCGACTCCGCGTCAGCACGGTCACCGATGTGACCTCGCTCGACTACCAGTCGGATCGTCCGTACCCACCGTACCTCTGGAGTTCGCGCGAGCAGCGCATCGTCACCTCCGCCGCGCGACGGGCCGTGCGTCTCGATCTGTCGCTCACCGCCGGCGGTCCAGCCATCATCAACGATGGCGAACGACAGGCCGTGATCTCCCCGCGGGGTGCGCAGCAGGTCCCGCTGCAGACCACCAATCTTGTCGATGAGCGCGCCCTCGACCCATGGCTCGTCCTGCTGGACTGGCGCAACGACACGTCGGTGCGCGTGAGTGCACGCTGCCAGTGGCGTGAGCGCGAGCGCGTGATCCTCTCGCGCGGTGCGGGCCCATCGGCGGCGCATCTGGTGCTCGATCCGATGCATGGCTACCCGCTGGCGCTCGAGCGGCGCGAGCCGCACGTCCTGTGGGGCGACGTGTACGTGCAATACAGCTGGTCGATCTGGACGCCGGTCGCCGGCAGCCGAGCGGTGGCGCCCATGTACGCGTTTCGCCTCGTCGATGGTGAGGTGAACCTGCAGCGACGCCACGGTCCGGCGCGCCTCTGGCCGGCGGACAGCGCCACCCTGATGACCCTGCCCGCCACACTCGCGCCCATCAACGACGCGCCGCTGGAACCTGACACCGTCCGTGTCGCCGACCGCACGTTTCTTCTGCGCACGGCCAGCTATACCAACGTCGTGACGCTCCAGCGAGACACCGTGTTCGTGCTCGACGCACCGGTCGACGCCGAGCGCGCGCGCCGTGATTCGGCCTGGATCGGTCGCCTCTTCCCCGGACGACACCCGATCGTCGTGATCGTGACCGATCTGGCGTGGCCGCACATTGCCGGTGTGCGCTATTGGGCCGCTCGCCGCGCGACGATCGTCACACGCGCGGAGCATCGACCCTTCATCGAGCGCGTCCTGGAGCGTCGATGGACGCTGGCGCCCGATGCGCTCGAATCGCGACGGCGCACGACTCGCTTCGCGATACGCTCGGTGCACGACGGGCTGTTGCTGGCTGGTGGGGCGGTACGTGTGCTGCCCATCGATGGCGTGGGCAGTGAAGGTGCCCAGATGGTGTTCCTCCCCGACGCCGGGTTCCTGTGGGCTGGCGACTTCGTGCAGCCGGGCGGGCCGGAGAGCTTCTCGCGCGTCTACGCCGAGGAAGTCGCAGCGGCCGTGACGCGCGCCGGTATCGTGCCGACGCACGTGGCGGCGATGCACTTCCCGTTGACGGTGTGGAGCGCTCGTCCCACGCGATGACGTCACGCGTGCACGTCGTCAACGTCGGCCCGGAACCGGCGGCAGCGCCGTGGCGACCCTCCGCGCGCGTGCTGCTCTGTGCGTGGAGCGTCGTCGCCACGCTGGCCGTCCTGCAGTCGGTGCTGCAATATGCCCTCGTCGATGCACTCGATCGCGAGTGGCGGACCGCCCTGTTGCAGTTTCCGCGATGGTTGAGCTGGGCCGCAGTGACGCCGGCGGTGGCTCGCCTCGTGCATCGATATCCGTTGCGCGCGCCCCATCGCGTACGTCACGGGCTGCTTCATCTGGTGGTCGCTGTCCTGCTCACGCTCGTCCTCGAATGGCTGTGGACGCAGCTGGCCGTGCTGCTCGAACCCCCGCGGGTCGAGCAGCCAGCCGCTGCGGCGCTCAGCGCCGCGCGGAGCGTCATCGGTCCGCTCAGCCGACTGCTGAGCGGCACGGTCACTTACACGGCGCTCGTGGCGCTGCTGTCGGCGGTCGCGGCGGAGCGCGTGAACCGGCAGAGTGAAGTGCAGCGTGCGGCCCTTGCACGTGATCTTGCACTGGCGCGCGTGCACGCCATCAAGATGCAGGTGCATCCGCACTTCCTCTTCAACACGCTGCACACGATCGGTGTGCTCATTGAAGAGGAACCGGCGGCGGCGCGAGACGTCGTGGTGCGGTTGGGCGACCTGCTGCGCGGCACGCTGTCCCGGTCCGACGTGACCGAGGTCACCCTCCAGCAGGAGCTCGAGATGCTGCAGAGCTATCTGGCGATTGAAACGGTGCGTTTTCGTGATCGCCTCACCGTGACGTGGGACATCGACAACTCCCTCACGGACATCGCCGTTCCGGATCTCATCCTTCAGCCGCTCGCAGAGAATGCGATCAAGCATGGCATCGGCGATCGCGAGGGGGCCCACACACTCACGGTACGCGCGCGCCGATCCGGCGAGCACGTGCTGGTGGAAGTCATCGATGATGGCGTCGGTCCGCCCGACCGGCGCACGCCGCGTCTCGGGATCGGCCTCGTCACGGTCCGTGACCGACTGCGCACCCTGTACGGCACTCCCGATCCGCTCGTCCTCGACGCGCACGCCGGCGGCGGGACCACGGCGCGCATCGCGGTACCCTACCGTCGCCTCGCTGCCGATTCGAGCCTCGCCACTGCCACTTCACGTTCCCGTTGAGTTTCGCATCACATTCGTCGGCTATCGTGAACGGACCGTCGCGCGATCCCGACACCTGTGACCTCTGCCTGGTCGTTGCCTGATGTCGCATTCCCTGCTCGCTCCGCTCCGTCGCATCGCCATCGTCGATGACGAACCCGTCGCGCGCCTCGGGCTGCGTCGTCTCATCGAGCGGCTGCCCGGCACCTCGCTCGTGGGTGAGGCGCGTAGTGGCCCCGAAGCGGTGCGCCTGCTGCGCGATACCGACGTGCACATCCTGTTCCTCGATGTACACATGCCGGGCGCCGATGCGTTCGAGTTGCTTACGCGCATCCCACCCGAACGCGTGCCGGTGGTGGTCGTCGTCACGGCGTTCCCTGAGTATGCCGTGCGCGCGTTCGACCTCGACGTGGCCGACTATCTGCTCAAGCCGTTCGACGCCGCTCGCTTTCTGCGCGCGTGGGAGCGCGCCTGCGCGGCGTTGGCGCACCGCACCCTCGCGCAACGCGCCGTGACGGCCCGCCCCGGCGCCGGGCCATCCGCAGTCGCATCAGGCAGCCCGACGGCCAACATCGACGCACCGCGCCATCGCCCGCTGTTGCTGCGACGTGACGGCCAGGTCCACGTCGTGGCCTTGCGTGAGGTCGACTGGATCGAAGCGGGCCACAACGTGGTGCAGGTACACACCGCGCGCGGTGCACGCGCTGGCGCAGCGACTCGGCCCCGCCGGCTTCGTGCGCGTGCATCGGTCGGCGCTGGTGAATGCGGCGGCGATCGCTCGCGTGCAGATCACACGCACCGGCGATGGCCACCTCGAGCTCACGCGCGGCGGGCGCGTTCCACTCAGCCGCCGCTATCGAGCGGCGCTCGATGCGGTGCTGCGCCATGGGCCCGCGCGTCCGGCCGCCTCTGGCGCTTCGACGAACTCGGCCGCTAGTTAGGAGCGCACGGATCGCCTCATGGCACAGTTGCGGCAGGAAGCCAGCGTGACCGAGCGGCATCTCGCGCGGCTGCCGATGGAGCAGTGGGATTGGCGCCCGCATCCTCGTTCGTCGACGCTCGCCCACCTCGCGTCGCATCTCGTCGATTGCGTGCGGTTCGCGACCCGCATCTTCCGTGAGGATCGCACGGAGGTGGCACTCGCCACGTGGCGACCGTATCGCGCACCATCAGCGGAGACGTTGCGCCAGGACTTCACGCAGGCGGTCGAGGAGGCCTGCGCTGCGATGTCGGCGCATCCGGATCGTGATGCCATCGGCACATGGGAGATGTCGGTCGATGGGGTCGTGCGTATCCGACGCGATCGCGAGGCGGCGTTCGTGGACATGACGCTACACCACCTCATTCACCACCGCGGTCAGCTGTCGGTCTACCTGCGCCTGCTGGAGATCGCGGTGCCGCCCACCTATGGTCCGACGGCCGACGAGCGCTGA
>JALOPN010000076.1 GCA_025453875.1 Gemmatimonadaceae bacterium
GTTCAGAACGTCGTGAGACAGTTCGGTCTGTATCCGTCGTGGGCGTTGGAGGGTTGAGGGGAGCGGACCTTAGTACGAGAGGACCGGGTCGGACGGCCCACTCGTGTCCCGGTTGTGGCGCCAGCTGCAACGCCGGGTAGCGATGGCCGGTGGCGATAACCGCTGAAAGCATCTAAGTGGGAAGCGCCCCCCAAGATGAACCCTCCCTGGGACCTTGAGTCCCCTGAAGGGCCGGAGGAGACTACTCCGTCGATAGGCCGCACGTGGAAGCGCTGCGAGGCGTTCCGAGCGAAGCGGTCCTAATCGCCCGTGAGGCTTGACTCCCCCCATGGTTTTCATGGGTTGGTTTCAAACCTGCAAAGCACTGCACTACACATAGGGAGCGCGCTTTCGTCGCAGCTCCCACACGATCACTTCCCCGACTGTTGCTCAAATCAGCAACACTTATCGCTGGCAACTAGAGCGTCAGGGCCATACCCGTTCCCATCCCGAACACGGTCGTCAAGCCTGACAGCGCCGATGGTACTCCGGTCGCGAGATCGCGGGAGAGTAGGCCGTTGCCGGCACCCTTTGCCACGCCCCCGTCGCACTCTGTGTGACGGGGGCGTTGGCGTTTCTACCACCCAACCCACCCGTTGCGTTTCCCGCCGCGTGACCCCATCCTCCCTCGCATGACTCGCGCCGGCATCGTAACCGTCGCCGGCAAGCCGAACGCCGGTAAATCGACCCTCCTCAACAAGCTCGTCGGCGAAGCGCTCGCCATCACGAGCCCAAAGGCCCAGTCCACGCGACATCGCGTCGTCGGACTCCGTACCGAACACGACACCCAAATGGTCGTGCTCGACACGCCGGGCCTGCTCGATCCGCGCGATCTCCTCCATCAGGCCATGCGAGGCGCCGCCCTCGCAGCCCTCCGAGACGCCGACGTCATCGTGTATGTCGTCGATGTCAGCGCCATCAAGCCCGATGCCATCGAGCGGCACTTCGAGCACCCCGACGCCATCCCGGCGCCCTGGCCCTCGCTGCAGGAGGCGGCATCACTCGAGCATCCGCCGCACGCGCCCGTCCTGCTGGTGCTCAACAAGATCGATGCGCTCCCCGCGCACCTCGTCGAGACGATCCGGACGCACGCCCCCTCGGCACTCCTGATGTCCGCGCTCACGGGCGAAGGACTCGACGCCTTGGTGACGCGCATCACGGAGCGACTCCCGGAGAGCCCCTATCTCTATCCGGCCGACGAGGTCAGCACGCAACCCATGCGTTTCTTCTGCGCCGAGTTCGTGCGCGAAGTCGCCATGGCCCAGCTCGGGGACGAGTTGCCGCACGCGCTGGCCTGTGAAATCGAGGAGTACCGCGAAGGTTCGTCGCCCCTGTACATTCGGGCGGTCCTGCATGTCGAACGCGAGAGTCAGAAGCGCATCGTGATCGGAGCCGGTGGTCAGCAGATCAAGAAGCTCGGACGCGAAGCACGCGTCCGCATCGAGCAGTTCGTTGGTGAGCCGGTGTACCTCGACCTGTGGGTAAAGGTGCTCCCCAACTGGCGGAAGAAACGCGGTGCCGTGGCCAGACTGGGCTACGGCGATCCTGGCGCATCGTCCCGCGCGTGACCCCTCGAAGGTTCGCGCGCGTGACCTCGCGCTCGGTGCTGCGCTGGTGCACGGGACGAGCGCTCATGGCGCTCGCGCTCGGGCTGCTCATCCCGGCAGTCGCTCGCACACAGCAGGCAGGGGCCGCCTTTCTGCTGCTCCCGATCGGGAGTCGGAGCGTCGGAACCGGCGAAGCCACGGTGGCCGACACGCTCGGCGCTGATGGCGCGTGGTGGAACCCCGCGTCGCTCGCCGCCATGCGCCGCACCGAGCTCTCGCTCAACGGGTCGCAGTCGTTCGAAGGCACATCGGCCGCCGTCGGATTTGCGCGTCCTTCTCGCGCGCTCGGCACACTTGGCGTCTCGGCCACCATTCTCGACTACGGTGACCAAGGCGTCACCGATCCGAACACCGGCGCCGACGTCGGCACGCTCAGCATTCGCAGTACCATCGCCATGGTGTCGTATGCGACGCCCATTGGCGATCGGTTGCGCGTGGGCCTGAGCTACAAGTATCTGCGCCTCGCGTTCACCTGCTCGGGGCTCTGCGGTGAAACGCCGCAGTTCGTCGGCTCCAGCACCGCGCTCGACATCGGCGCGCAGTATGTCCTCCCCACCACGATGCCGATCACCCTCGGTGCGGCGGTGCGACAGCTCGGTCCCGACTTTCAGGTGCGTGACGCGGAGCAGGCCGATCCGTTGCCACGCACGTGGCAACTGGGGGCCAGTGGTCGGGTGCCGTCGGCGCGCCTGCGAGAGCAGGAGGTGCAGATCGATGTCATGGCCGATCTGCTCGGGAGCCTCGCCTATGAGTCCATCAGCGCCCGACTCGGGACGACCGTCACCTATCGTGGGCGCTACGCGCTGCGCGGGGGGTACACGCTCGTCGAGGGCGAGCGCGGCGGACCGTCTGTCGGCCTCGGTGTATTCCTCTCCGATGGCATGGTACTCGATCTCGCGCGTCGCTTCGACGGCTTCTCGGCACAGGCGGGGCAGGCTCCGACGTACGTCTCCCTGCGCTTTCTCTTCTGATGCGAACGCGCGTGAGCTCGAGTGTCGCAGCGTATTGGCACACAATCGCTTGGCGGCTGTCATCGAAGGTGACTGATGAGCCCGCGCACGCGCGAGGCGCGCACGCGCGAGCAGCGATTGCACCGTCGCCTTGTGCCTTCCTGCTCGTCCTCGCGAGCGCGGCGTTGGCCGGGCTGCTCCCGGCGCAACCGGTGGTGCGCGCCGATTCCGGCGGGCCGCGCGTGTCTCCGCGCTGGTCGGTGGAACGGCCGGAATCCCTCGTCGTGCACGAAGATCTCGGTGCGGCGATCAACACGACATCGGGCGCGATACTCGGTGCCTCCGCGCGCACCATCATGTCGTCAGGCTCGATGCACGATGCCTCGCCGCGCACCGCGGCGCCCGCGCCATGGTTCGCGCCGGTGCTGTCGGCCGTTTTCCCGGGTGCGGGGCAGGGGCTGCTGCGACAGCAGCGGGGTGTCGTGTACGCGGCGGCCGAGGTCTATCTCGTGGTGCGCGCGCTCGAAGCGCAGCGTGATGCGCAGCGCGAGCGCGATGCCTATCGCGAGATCGCGCGCACCGTCGCGCGTGGTGCGCAGGGAGGCGAGCGGCCGATCGGCGCGTGGGCGTATTACGAACGACTGCAATACTTCCTCGAGAGCGGCGCGTTCAACCGCACACCTGGCGCCGGCTTCACGCCCGAGTCCGATGAATCGACGTTCAACGGCTCGATGTGGCGACTGGCCCGCGAGACCTTCTGGCGCGATCCCGACGTCGCGCCCGACTCGACATCGGACGCCTACCGTCGTGCCATCGCGTTCTATCAGCAGCGAGCCGTTGGCGATGCGTTTCTCTGGTCGTGGCGCGACGCACAGCTCGAGCAGGATGTCTATCGGCAGACGATCGGCCGCAGCAACGAGGCCTCGCGTCGTGCGCGCCAACTCGTGGGGTTGGTGATCGCGAATCATGCGCTCAGTCTGGTCGACGCCTACGTGAGTGTCCGATTGCGCGTGTTTGCCGAGGGGAGTGGGGCATCCCAGCGTGTGGGGGTCTCGGGCGCGCTTCCGTTGGGGCGCGGCGCTCGCTGACGCGCCGCGCTCGCGGCAGTGCGGCGCGGACGTGTCGTTCGCGACCGTTACGCCGTCGGTGATGCACGTTACATCGTGGCGGTGCGCCCCTGATGATCGTCTAGCCACGTGGGGGACGACCGGCGAAGCTCCGATTCACCGGCGCGCGCGCCGGTCGCCCTCCTTCGCTCCTCGCGCGCTCGCCGCCTCGCATGACTGAACCCGTCATCACCGAAGACACCGCCGTGCTCGTCTCTGACGGCGCCGCGCCACCGGGCTGGTTGTCCGCGTGGCTCGACGCGTCGGGGTTGTCGGTGTGCGCGTCGGCCGACTCGCAGACGATCCGCACGTGGGCGCTGCGGAGTCGTCCTCGCGTGATCATCGTCGATGCGCGACGCGAGCCCGAGGAGCGCGAACGGTTGGCGCTGGTCACACAGCTCAAGGCAGACGCGTGGATGGCGCTGATCCCGCTGGTCGCGATCGGTGAGTCCCGTCTGACGGCGGCGCTGTTCGAGGCCGGGGCGGACGAGGTGCTCGCACCCGACGCGGGGGCGCCGGAGGCCACGGCGCGTCTCGCGGCCCTGTTGCGGCGCAGCGACCGAGACACCGATGTGCATCCCTCCACGCGCCTGCCGGGCGCGCGCGGGATCGAGGCAGAGTTGGCGCGCCGCCTCGCGGGGCACGAGCCCTTCGCTGCCTGTTACGCCGACCTCGATCACTTCAAGGAGTACAACGACCGGTACGGCTTCCACCGCGGCAACGCGGTCATCGGGCTGGTGGCGCGGGTGCTGCACGATGCCGTGACCGGGTTGTGCGGCAGCGACGGATTCGTGGGGCATATCGGTGGCGACGATTTCCTGTACATTGTTCCGACAGCAGCGATGGAGCGCGTTTGCGACGAGATCGTGAAGGTGTTTGACGAGCTCGCGCCGCTGCAGTATTCGGAAGCCGACCGTCGGGCCGGCTACTTCCTCGGGAAGGATCGCCGCAACCAGTTGTATCGAGTGCCGCTGATGACGTTGTCGATCGGAGTGGTGACCAACCAGCGCCGACGGTTCTCGCGACCGGCCGACGTGAGCGAGTTGGCCACCGAGATGAAGAGTTACGCCAAGACGCTGTCGGGATCGGTGTGGACGCTGGATCGGCGTCGCGACGACCTCGCGAGCGTTGGCAGCGCGTCGCTGTCATTGCGACCGGTGCGTGAGTCTGCGGACGTCTCGGTGACGGACGCGCGTCGCAGCGAGAACGAGACACCGGTGCTGCCGCTCCGCTCGCGGGAGGCGCGATGACGGTCAGTTGCCCGGACTGCCGGTCCATCTTCCGCGTTGATCCGGCGAAGGTGCCGGCGACGGGCGTTCGCGCGCGTTGCTCGGTGTGCGGCGGCATCATGCTGGTGGCTGGCGGAACCGCGCCCATTCGGACGCCCGCGCGGACGCCGGTGCCGGCTGTGCCGGCCACGATGACGCCCGCAGCCGCGCCGCGGGTACCCACACCGGTGGCTCCCGCGCCTCGGTCTGTCACGCCGGCGATGCCGACGCCGGCGGCCCCGGCGATGCCGCTCACCGTGCCGATCGCGGCGCCCTTCTCGCCGCGGACCACCGCGCCGAGTGCGCCGGCCGTCGAGGCGCCGGCCGCTGGGCCGTTCCGTCCGTCCGCCACCCCCACGCCAAGCCCGGCAGCCTCGGCGCGACCGGCGACGCCACTGCGGCCGACACCGGTGCGACCGACGCCCGCGACGGCCGGCGCGGTCACTCCGCGCACGGCCACCCCGAGCGCTGCCCCGGGGGGCGTGAGTCGTCTGACGCCGCAGTACACCCCGGCCGCTCCCGCGCCGATCAGCGCGCCGACGCCCGTTGCGCCGACGCCGGTCGTACCGACTCCCGTCGCACCCACGCCGGTCGCACCCACGCCGGTCGCACCCACGCCGGTCGCACCAGCCGCGGTGACGCCGACGCCGATCAGCTCGGCACCCGTTCCCGTGCCCACGGGGATGGGACTGGTCCCCGGCCTGCAGGGGAGCGCGGTTGCGGCCCGTCCCACGCCGGCGTCACCCGCCGGCGACCCGTCGGTCCGTCGTCCGATCAACCCGTTTCTCAACGCCGATCCGTCGCAGCGTGCGCGCCGCTTGGCACGGGCGCTCGTGTCCGACCTGGTGGCGTACAATCCGCGGAAGCGAGAGGAAGGCGTCGCGCAGGGCACGTTGCGTCAGCTGTTCCGGGAAGACATCAAGAAGAGCTACGAGGAGTATGTCGAGCAGGTCGGCAAGGAGCTCGCCGATTCCACGCCGTACTTCCAGGAAGCGCTCAACGACATTCTCGCTGGGGGACAGCGTCTGTTCTGAGTCCGCATCGGGTCGCGTGACTGGAGCGCCGCGCCTCGACCGGCTAGCTTCCGTCACGGCAACGTGATCAACTCCGCGAGCCGCACTCCCGTCCGGGAGCCGCGGCTCGCGTCGTTCGTGGAGACTGCATGCTGGAAGGAAATCGCGACGAGCAACTCGCCGAGGCCGCCCGTCGGCTCGACGAGATGCGGAGGTATCTTTGACCTCGAAGGCAAGCGTCACACGCTGGCCGCGCTCGAGCAGGAAATGGCCGAGGGCCACTTCTGGAATCATCAGGAGCGCGCGCGTGAGGTGGTGCAACAGGTCAAGGTCCTGAAGGGCTGGGTCGAACCGTGGGATGATCTCGACGCGCGTGTGCGCAACGCGCGCGAACTCGGGGAGTTGCTGGCGCTCGAGCCCGATGAGGCGATGCTGCGCGATCTCGATGCCGATGTCGCGGGGATCGTGAGCGAGCTCGACGCATTCGGGCTGCGCACGCTGCTGCGCCTGCCCGATGATGTGCGCGATGCGCAGCTCGAGATTTCGGCGGGCGCCGGTGGCACCGAGGCGCAGGATTGGGCGCAGATGCTCATGCGCATGTACACGCGCTGGGCCGAACGTCGTGGCTATTCGGTGGACATCCTCGATCTCTCCGAGGGCGAAGAAGCCGGCATCAAGGGCGCCGTGCTGGAGATCAAGGGACAGTACGCCTACGGATTCCTCAAGGCCGAATCCGGTGTGCATCGCCTGGTGCGCATCTCGCCGTTCGACTCGCAGGCGCGCCGGCACACGTCGTTCGCGTCGGTGTTCATCTACCCCGTGGTGAACGAGGAGATCAACATCGAGATTCGCGATGAGGACATCAAGATGGATGTCTTCCGTGCGAGTGGTGCGGGTGGCCAGCACGTCAACAAGACGTCGAGCGCCGTGCGCCTCACGCACATTCCCTCGGGCATCGTGACGGCCTCGCAGCAGGAGCGCTCGCAGGTGAAGAACCGGGCGCAGGCCATGAAGATGCTCAAGAACCGCCTGTACCAGCTCGAAGTCGACAAGCAGCTCGCCGCGAAGGCCGCCATGGATGCGAACAAGATGGACGTCACCTTCGGCAGTCAGATTCGTTCGTACGTCTTCCAGCCGTATACCATGGTCAACGACCATCGCACCGAGTTGAAGATCCCCGACGTGGACAAGATCATGGACGGCGCGATCGATCCGTTCATCGAGGCGTATCTGAAGCAGGCGGGTGAGACCGCGGCGGGCGCCAGCGCATGACGAGCTCCAACGAGAATACGGCAGCGACACCTGCGGCGGGCGGTGATGAACTCGGCTTCGTGATGCGCGACCGGCTGGCCGCGCTCGAGCGTTTGCGGGCCAACGGCGTCGAGCCGTTTGCGTACGCGTTCGATCGCACGCACACGACGGTGTCTGCGCGGGCGTTGCTGCCCGATGGCGCGGACGAAGGACCCGTGGTGCGACTGGCGGGACGCATCGCATCATGGCGCGGTCAGGGGAAGACGGCGTTCGCGCATCTCGTCGATCAGGACGGGCGGCTGCAGCTGTATCTGCGTCGCGATGACCTTGGCGAGGCCGCGTGGGCGGTGGCGCAGGAGCTGCACGTCTCCGATGTGATCGGCATCGAAGGCGCGCTAATGCGCACGCGCACCGGTGAGATCACGGTGCGTGTGGCGCAGCTCACCTTGCTCGCGAAGGCCTTGCGTCCACTGCCGTTCGGCAAGGAGCAGGTCGTCGATGGGCAGGTGGTGCGGTACAGTGCGTTCAGCGACACCGAGCAGCGGGCGCGTCAGCGCTACGCCGATCTCGCGGTGCATCCGGAAGTGCGGGCGCTGTTCACCGCGCGCTCGCTGCTGACGCGCACGATCCGTCGTCATCTCGACGATCTTGGCTATCTCGAGGTGGAGACGCCGGTACTGCAGCCGCTGTACGGTGGCGCGGCGGCGCGTCCGTTCGTGACGCACCACAACGCGCTCGACATGCCGTTGTATCTGCGCATCGCGGATGAACTCTATCTCAAGCGGCTCATCGTGGGCGGCTTCGAACGCGTGTACGAGATCGGCCACGACTTCCGCAACGAAGGCATCGACCGGACGCACAATCCGGAGTTCACGATGCTCGAGTTCTACGAAGCGTACGCCGATTATGAAACGATGATGTCCCGCGTCGAATCGCTCTTCCGCGCCGTGGCGGAGGCGCTCCGCGGTGTGCCCGGCATCGCGGACAAGGTCCCGACGTTCGAGACGCCGTTCCCGCGCATT
>JALOPN010000375.1 GCA_025453875.1 Gemmatimonadaceae bacterium
GGTGTTGCCGCTCACGCGATAGGCGAGGCCGAGCTTGGGGGCGTCGGCGCTGGTGCCCGCGAACAGATGCACGACGGCGGGGCGATCCGGTTGCGCCGGCGTGCTCGCGGACTGATCGCCGCCGAAGATCGCGCGCTTGATGTCCTCGAGCCGATCGAGCGGCGTCCCAAACGATGGCGACTGGGTCGCGTCGGTCTGCATCGCGCCCACGACCTGCGCCGCGGGATTCCAGAAGAACATGCGCAGCCCCGCGATCGCCGTCCACCGAAAGCCACGGCGATTGCTCTCGGGGATGCCGCGCAGCTCCTGAAGTACCACAGCGACGCGCTGATCATTCCCGGACCGGGATCGACGACGGCACCGGCTGGTCCGAACACCGACTGTCGTGCAAAGTCCCAATCATCGGTGCCGGGTCGATAGCCCGCGTCAACATCGCGCGTAACGCGGAGCAGTCCCTGCACGATGTCGATGACGGTTGCGCCATCGGTCTGTGGTTGCGCGGTCGTGCTGGCAGCCACGTTCGGCGCCGTCGTCGAGGCGCCAAGTGTGGGCAGCAGCACATCCACGTAGGTCGCCGTCGTGCGCACACGGGGCAGGGCACGCCACGCGCCGTCGCGCTCACGCATCCACACGACGCGCGAGGCATCACCGGGGGCGATGCCGACGGCCGGATCGAACGGAACACGCAGCAGGAGCGGTTCGCGCAACGTCACGGGCGACGCGCTGATCACGGTGCTCCCCTGCGGCAAGCCGGTGGGCGCGGTCGCGGTGATCGAGACACGCAGCGATACACCGGTGTTCACCGCGGCGGCGGGCACCGTGAGTTCGACACCGTCGAGCGCGCGTCCCGGACGAGCGACGCGCAGCACCCCGCCACTCGACGCGACCGTCTGCTCGGGCAGCTCCACGCTGGCCCACTCCGCCGTGGCGACAAAGCGCGCCGGCGGGAGCGTGCCGACACGCGCGCTCACCACCTGTCGCCCCGTGGCGGGGCCGAGCGTCCAGATGCCCGCGCTCGCGGTGCCATCCGTGCCCGAGGTAGCGGTTGCACTGCCGATCGATCCACCACCCGAGTCCACCGCGAACGTCACGGCGACACCCGGAAGCGCGCGTCCCCCCGCGTCGCGCACCACCACCGCGAGGGGGACGGACAACGCGACGCTCGGCTCGCCCGATTGCCCGTCGCCGCTCTGCACAGTGAGCGACGCGGGCGTCGGAGGCGTGACGGGCGGGGGCGAGACAGGTGGCGTTGGCGGTGTTGGGGTCGAGCCGACGGGGTCACTGCCGCCGGAGCAGGCGGTGAGCAGCAGCAGGTGGAGCAGCGTGATCGGACGCAGCGGGCGTCGCATGGCGGGAGCGTCGGCAGAGGAGCGCGCGAAACGAGGTGTCATGCGGACAAACGCGGCCTGCCGGGGCAAAGCGGCTCATTCGTTGCGCCTACGGCGTGACACGCCGAGGCTCACGAGCGCGACGCCCAGCAGCGCGAGCGACGACGGCTCCGGCACCGATGCCGGCAGCCGCGACAGCGCGTAACGCGCCAGGGCCTCGTTCACCTTGGGATCGCGGTGGACCCCGTCAAACGTGAAGTACTGGCTCCCCAGATACGGCTGGTCGGCGGTCGCGCTAGCGATGGCGGCGGCCTCGCACGCCGGATCGGAGAGACAGCTGCCGAAGCTCGTGATGCCAAGGCCGGCGAGGAAACCGGGCGCCAGCACGACCGTCTGATTGAATGTCCGCGTATCGAGGATCGAGAGCTCCAATCCGGTGATGCCCGCAAGGCCGGCGAGGAGCGCCTCGTTGTACATCAGCACGAACGGATCGGTACCACCGAGCGTCTGTACGAGGAACGAGCGCGCCCCGGCGTCCACGAGCCGCCGCGTATGCTGCACCACGAGCGCCGCGACATCCCCTGCCTGCGCCGGCGTGCGTCCGAAGAACGAGTCGTCGTTCGAGCCGATCGAGACGACGTAAAGCGCGTCCGAACGGAGTCCACCGGGATTGGCGGCGAGTGCCGCGTCGACCTGGGAGCCGTACCACAGCGCCGGATTCGCGCGCAGCGTGCCGGGCGTGGGCGGTGCTTCGCCGGGCAGCGGACCGAGCCAGCCGACGCCGAACGCGTAGTTGTTGCCACCGGCAAGCGACGGCGCGGCAGTGAAGCCCAGCGCCGACGCGAAGTAGTCCGACCACGCACCGCCGGACTGCCACCGGCCTCGATAGAACCCCTTCGAGGCGGTCGGCGCCAACGGGTGCGAGGCCAACGTGGGGTCGAGCAGCCAGTTGCCGCCGTCCAGCGCACTCGTGCCGAAGAAGAAGAGGTCTGAATAGCGCGGCTGAGCCGGAAGAAGACCGGCCGGAACGAGCGTGAGCAGCAGGGCCGCGGTGACGAAACGGCGGGGCATGATACCTCCGGGAGCAGGGCGAATGAGATGACGGAAGACCTCGTCACCCGGACATGCGCCAAATCGTCCCGCCGCGGCTCACCCCCGCCGCTTCTGCTCCGCCTCCCACTCCACGAACGAACCGTCGAAGTCGATCAGGCGCGTGCCGTCGAACCACCAGACGCGCGTCGCCACCTCGCGCAGGAAGGCGCGATCGTGGCTCACGATGAGCACGGTCCCCTCGTATTCGCCGAGCGCATCTTCGAGCACCTCGATGTTCTCGACGTCGAGGTGATTCGTGGGCTCGTCGAGCACGAGCAGGTTCGCCCCGGAGAGTGTGAGCAGCGCCAGCGCCATG
>JALOPN010000006.1 GCA_025453875.1 Gemmatimonadaceae bacterium
GGAGATGCTCGACCGGGCCGAGCGACTCGCCGGCGCCGCGCGACGCGTGCAGGGCGGCACGTTCCACGGCATCGCGCACCGCATCCTGCGCCGCTTCGGACCCGCCGCCGGCCTCCCGCGCGACTTTTCCATCATGGACGCCGGAGACGCCGCCGATCTCATGGGCATCGCGCGCACCGCCCTTGGCTACGGGGAACCCACCCGCCGCCGCGGCGCCGACGACGAGCCGACCGGCCCCGCCCGTCGCTTCCCACGCGCCGAAACGTGCCTCACGCTGTATTCACGGCAGGTCAACACCGATCGACCAGTGTACGATCTGCTCGAAGAAGGCTGGCCGCACTTCGCGGAGTGGGCTGGCGATCTCGAGCAGCTCTTCGTGGACTACGTGCGCCGCAAGACCGACGCGGTCGGCGATCGCATTCGCGCCGAGTACAACCATGTCCTCGTGGACGAGTATCAGGACACCAATCCGCTCCAGGCGCGCATCCTGCGCGCCTTGTGTCCGCACGGCCGACTCACCGTGGTCGGCGATGACGCACAGTCCATCTACGCATTTCGCGGCGCCACGATTCACAACATCATGCAGTTCCCGGCGCAGTTCGCCGACACCACGATCATCACGCTCGAGCAGAACTACCGCTCGTCGGCGCCCATCCTGCACAGCAGCAACACGCTGATCTCGCGCGCCACGGTCCGCTATACCAAGCAACTCTGGACCGAGCGCACCGATGGCGAGCTGCCGTGGCTCGTCACGGTACGCGATGAGCGCGAACAGACGCGATTCATCGTCGATCGATTGCTCGAACTGCACGAAACCGACGGCATCCCGCTGCGCGAGATCGCGGTGCTCGTGCGCGCCGGCTACCTGTCAAGTGGGGCGGGCTCAAGTTCCTCGAAGCCGCACACATCAAGGACGTCCTGGCGTTCCTCCGGCTGCTCGAGAACCCGCAGGATGAAGTGAGCTGGTTCCGCCTCCTGCGACTCCTGCCGGGCGTCGGCGATCGGACGGCACGCGCCGCCATCGAATCGCTCGCCGCGCACGGCTGGCAGCCGCTCGCACTCACCGGACTCCGCGTCAGCACACGAGCGTCGGCCGGACTCGCGGCGCTCGGCGCGCTCCTCGAGGGGCTGCGGTCGGCACCACGCACGGCCGTGCCGGCGGAGGAGATCCAGCTCGTGCGACGATTCTACGACCGCGTGCTCGTGGAGACGTACGACGATCCGCAACCACGTCTCGCCGACCTCGACCAACTCACCGTGATCGCGAGCGGCTACGCGACCCGCACCGAGCTGCTCGCCGCGCTGGCGCTTGAACCGCCGGCCGCGACGCAGGATCTCGCCGTCGGCGCCGATGACGAAGACACCGACGCGCTCATCATCAGCACCGTGCACAGCGCCAAGGGCCGCGAGTGGGACGCGGTGTTCGTACCGTGGACGGTGGACGGCGTGTATCCCATGGCGCGCAGTGCCAATCAGGAGGAAGCGGTCGAGGAGGAACGCCGCCTGCTCTACGTCGCCATGACACGCGCGCGACATCACCTGTGTCTTGTGCATCCCTTGCAATCGTTCCCTACGCGCATGAGTGCCGACTACTCCTACGGTCAGCTCTCGCGCTTTCTCGACGATGGGGTGCGGCGCACGATGCAACGCGTCACGCTGGGGCCCGACGGTTCGCTCAGCGCCGCGCCGCTCGCGCCACTGCCGCCACGTCCTCCCGTCGACCTGCGCGCGCTCCTCCGGGGCCGCGTCGGACTTCCTGCACCTGACGATCCCCGATGATGCGATCCCTGCGCCACACCCTGCTGCTCGCCGCGCTCTTTCCGATCGGAATCACGCAGGCCCAATCGACGCCAGCCTCCTTGCCTGCGGCCGACACGCCACTACCCGTGGACTCGGCTGTGGTACGCGGCACGCTCCCGAACGGATTGCGCTGGATGGTGCGCCGCAATGAGCGACCGGCGCGCCGCGCAGAGCTGCGCCTCGTGGTGAACGCCGGCTCTGTGCTCGAAGACAACGATCAGCGTGGCCTCGCGCACTTTCTCGAGCATATGGCGTTCAACGGCACACGCCGTTTCGCGAAGAACGACATCGTGAAGTACCTCGAATCGATCGGCGTGCGTTTCGGCGCCGACCTGAACGCGTACACCGGCTTCGACGAAACCGTGTACATTCTGCCCGTTCCGACCGACTCGGCCGGGCTGCTCGAGCGCAGCTTCGACATTCTCGAGGACTGGGCCAGCGCCGTGCTCATCGACAGCGCGGAGGTCGTCGCCGAACGCGGCGTCGTGCTGGAGGAATGGCGCGGCGGACGTGGTGCACAGTCGCGAGTGCTCGACACGCACCTGCCCGTGCTGTTTCATGGATCGCGTTACGCCGAGCGTCTGCCCATTGGCGATACCGCCATCATCGCCAACGCGCTGCCCGCTCCGATTCGTCGCTTCTACACCGACTGGTATCGCCCGGACAACATGGCGGTCGTGGCGGTCGGCGACTTCGATGTTGCGCAGGTCGAACGCCTCATCGCGCAGCGGTTCGGCGGATTGAAGAATCCGTCCTCGCCACGCCCGCGAGTGTCGGTACCCGTGCCGGCGGATAGCCAGACACGCGTCTCGATCGCGTCCGATGCGGAGTTGAACGTGTCCTCGGTTGAAGTGGACTGGCAGATTCCCGTGCGCCGTACGCGCACGGTCGGCGAATGGCGCGAACGATTGATCGAGGACATCTACAACGCGGCGTTCAATCGGCGCCTGGCCGAGATCTCGCAGCGTCCCTCCGCGAAATGGGTGGGCGCCTCCTCTGGTGTCGGTTCGTTTGCGCGCGACGCGGCGGTCTACACACTGAGTGTGGCCGCCGAGACGCCGCGGTTGACCGACGCGCTCGAAGCGGTGCTGCTCGAAGCGCGACGCGTGCAGCAGTTCGGCTTTCTCGACAGCGAGATCGCGCGCGTGAAGACCGACCTCCAACGCAGCTACGAGCGAGCCTTCGCCGAACGCGATCGTTCCGAATCGGACGGCTACGCCGAGAGCTACGTGGCGCATCTGCTGCAGGGCGCACCGGTCCCCGGCATTCAGTTCTACCATCGCTACGCTCCCGCCGCGCTGTCGTCGATCACCCGCGACGAGGTGAACGCGGTGGGACAGCGCTGGATGCGCGGTCGCGACCGCGCGCTGCTTACGTCGATTGCGGCGAAACCGGGCGACGCCCTGCCCTCGCGTGACGCGCTGCTCGCCGTGCTCGCTCGCGCCGAGAACACGCCCATCACGCCATGGACCGAAACGATCGCCGAGGGCGCGCTCGTCCCCACGCCACCCGCACCGGGGCGCATTGTGTCGCGCAGTCGGCTCGATGCGCTCGACGTGACCGATTGGCGCCTGGCGAACGGTGTACGCGTGCTCCTCAAGCAGACCGACTTCAAGGCCGACGAAGTGCTGCTGGGAGGCTTCGCTCCCGGTGGTACGAGCCTGTACCCGGATGATCGCGCGACCGTCGCCGAGCTTGCCTCGACGTTCGTCGAGCGCGGTGGCGTGGGCGCACTGTCGGTCATCGATCTGCAGAAGAAGCTCACCGGCAAGGTGGCGGCCGTGAGCGCGAGTATCGGTGAGCGGTCGCAGGACGTGAGCGGGCGCGCCTCGCCCAAGGACCTCGAGACGCTCTTCGAACTGCTCTGGTTGCGCTTCACCGCACCGCGCGCCGATTCGGCCGCCGTGCAGGCGCTGCGCCAGCAGATCTCGGCCGTGCTCGCGAATCGTGGCCGAGTGCCCGAAGCCATCTTCAGCGATTCACTCTCGCTGCTGCTCGCGAATCGACATCCACGCGTGAAGGTCCCTACTGCCGAGCTCTTTCGCAGCGTGTCGCTCGATGACGCCATGGCGGTGTATCGCGAGCGATTCGCCGATGCCAACGGCTTCACGTTCGTGTTCGTGGGCAACGTGACGGCGGAGCAACTCGAGCCGCTCATTGTGCAGTGGCTCGCGGCGCTTCCCGCCAACGGCCGAACCGACGCGCCACGCGACCTCGGCATCCGGCCACCGTCCGGCGTGGCACAACTGGTGGTGCGCGCCGGTCTCGAGCCCAAGGCCACAACGGTCATCGCGTATCACGGCGAACGGCCGTCAACCGTTGCCTCGCGTCAGGCGTTCCGCACGTTCGGCGAGATTCTCGAAACGCGCCTGCTCGAGGAGCTCCGCGAAGCACTGGGCGGCACGTACTCCGTCAGCGTGTCGGCGGTGGCGAGCACCCAGCCGCGCGATGCGCAGCAGCTCGTCATTCAGTACGGTTCGGCGCCCGATCGCGTCGACTCGCTCTTCGCCGCCGTGACACGTACGATCGACGCGCTCCGCCGCGACGGGCCGACCGACACCGAGCTGGCCGCGGCACGCGAAAAGCAGCGACGCGAACTCGAAGTCGAGCAGCGCGAAAACGGCTACTGGCTGGCGGGTATGCTCGCGCGTCTCCAGAGCGGCATGGACCCGCAGCAGATGCTCGAAGCGACACGGATCATCGATGGCATGACCACGAAGGCCGTTCGCGATGCGGCCGCCACCTATCTCGATCCGGCGCAGTACGTGCGAGCGTCGCTGCTGCCGGTGGCTGCCAGCGGTACGCCGTAACGTCCGAGAGGCGCGCGTGCCCGTTGGCGCGATTCAACGCGTCAGCTGGGCGCGCACGCCGCCGAAGGGATCGGCTGGTCGCGCCTTGGCGCCCACCACGATCTGCGCCACCGCACGCGCGAGGTCGTTGCGCTCCGCCACCAGGACCGAGTCGAAGAGCGCGAGGTTGGTGGCGTAGACCTGTCGCGCCATCACCACGGCGTTGTCGAGCGGCACCCGCTCGACCCATCCCCTCGGGTACGTCTCCAACTGCGGGCCGATGGAGTCGACGAGGGCGCGTCGCGCGTCCGCGTAGATGCGACGGCGCGCCGCCAGGCGTCGCTCCTTGTTCGCGGCCTGCTGCATCGCGTCTCGCACGGTGTCCGGGTGCTGGGCAAAGGCCGAATCGAGTCGCGCGTGCAGACGGGCCCAGAACGCGCCGAGACGCAGGTCATCCGCCCACTCGGCCTCCGCGCGCAACATCGCGCTGGAATCGCCCCGCGCGCGGAAGAAGGCGATCGCGCCACGGCCACCCACGAACGACGCGAACGATTCGTTGAACACCACCTGTCCCTTCGCGAAGAAGGTGGTGTGCGTGATCTCGTGAATCACGGTGTTGACCAGGGACACCGAGTCCATGCGCAGCGTCGTGCTCACGACGGGATCATTGAACCAGCCGAGCGTACTGAACGCGCTGGAGGCGCCGAGCGACACGTCAAAGCCGTCGCGGCGCAGCTCGTCGGCGGTGCGATGCGCCGCGCCGAAGTCGAAGAACCCCTTGTAGGGGAAACGACCGACCACGGGAAACCACCACGTCTTGCGTGCCAGACGGTCGGGATAAGCGGCCGACACGACGAGCACGAGCGTATCCCGATCGAGCCGCGAGTAGCGCGTGAAGCTCTGCTCGGGGCGAAGCGACAGCGAATCGGCGGCAAAGCGACGCGCCTCGAGCACGAGCGCCAGTTTCGCGCGCTCCGCGTCGGGGGTGCGCTCGTCTGCCACCAGGCGATCGATCGGCTGCCGACGCGACAGGATGCGCGCCTCTTCCCACGCCGCGCGTGAGAGATAGCAGCCCGTGGGAGAGATCACGAAGAGCAGCAGCGCGCCGACCACGCCCAGCACGCCAATCCGTCCGAGGCGCCGGCGACGCGTCGTGCGCCGCACCGGCGTGTCAAGGCCGTGGCCCGACGCGCCGGCGCCGCTTACACTACCGGGATCATGTCCTTCGTGCATCTCCACTGCCATTCTGAATTCTCGCTCCTCGACGGGGCGAACCGGATCGGGGACCTGATCAAGCGGGCCCAGTCGTTCGAGCAACCGGCGCTCGCGATTACCGATCACGGTAACATGCACGCCGCCTGGTTGTTCCAGGAGGCCGCGCGCAAGGCCGGCGTCAAGCCGATTCTCGGCATGGAAGCGTATGTGGCGCCAGGTGACCGGCGACTCAAGCAGCGCGCTGCGCCGGGCCAGAAGTCGAACTACCATCTCGTCCTGCTGGCGCGCGACCTCACCGGCTACCGCAACCTCGTCAAGCTCTCGTCGCTCGCCTACACCGAGGGCTTCTACGGCAAGCCGCGGGTGGATCGCGAGTTGCTGGCGCAGTATCACGAAGGCATCATCGTCACCTCGGCGTGC
Source organism: Gemmatimonadaceae bacterium (assembly GCA_025453875.1). Lineage (GTDB taxonomy): Bacteria > Gemmatimonadota > Gemmatimonadetes > Gemmatimonadales > Gemmatimonadaceae > JAABRT01. The sequence goes on from JALOPN010000006.1 coordinate 6,225, forward strand.
ATGGCGGGCGAAGTCGCCTCGCACCTGCTCGAGGGACGAGACGATGAAGCGGCGGCGGTCGCCGCCTGGTACGCCGAGCTCTTCAAGGGGCGCTACTACCTCGAGGTGCAGGCGCACCGCAGCGAAGGACAGGACGCGCTCAACGCCAAGGTGTTCGCCCTCGCCGATCGGCTGGGGCTTCCGGTCGTGGCCACCAACGACGCGCACTTCCTCGCGCACGAGGATCACGACGCACACGACGTGCTGCTGTGCATCGGCCTTGGCAAGGATCGCAGTGACCGCGATCGCATGCGCTACGATGATGGGCTCTACTTCAAGAGCGCCCCGGAAATTGCCGCGCACTTCCCCGGTCGCCCCGAGGTGCTGGAGCACACGCTCGCGATTGCCGATTCGGTGGACGTGCAGTTCGCGAAGAAGTACTACGTGCCGTCGTTTCCGCTGCCTGAGGGCATCGAGACCGAGAACGACCTCCTCATCAAGCTCTCGACCGAAGGGGCGAAGGCGCGCTACGGTGATCCGCTGCGCGACGAGGTCCGCGAGCGACTCGAGTACGAACTCGGCGTCATCACCACGACGGGCTACGCCGGCTACTTCCTCATCACGGCCGACTTCATCAAGGCGGCTCGTGATCGGGGGATTCCGGTGGGTCCGGGCCGCGGTTCGGCCGCCGGCTCCCTCGTGGCGTACGCGCTCGGCATCACCGACGTGTGTCCGCTCGAGTTCGACCTGCTCTTCGAGCGCTTCCTGAATCCGGAGCGCGTCTCGATGCCTGACGTCGACGTCGACTTCTGCTTCGAGCGACGCGGCGAAGTGATCGAGTATGTGCGCCAGAAGTACGGCAAGGACTCGGTTGGACAGATCGTGACGTTCGGGACGATGAAGTCGCGCGCCGCGATCAAGGATGTCGGGCGCACGTTGGGCTTCACACCGGCCGAGACCGACGCCTTGGCGAAGCTCGTGCCGAATGCGCCCAACAACTCGCTCACGGTGAAGGAAGCCGTGGAGCAGGTGCCGGACGTGAAGAAGCTGTACGAGGGCGACGAGCGCTATCGTCAGCTGCTGGACTATGCGATCAAGCTCGAAGGACTGTCGCGTCACACGGGTGTGCACGCGGCCGGCGTGGTCATCGCGCCAGGCCCGCTCGACGAGTTCGTCCCGATCTGCACGCAGGCGTCGAAGGGTGCCGGCGCCGGCGAGGAAGAGCGCGTCATCGTGACGCAGTACGACATGACGTGCCTCGAGAAGGCCGGCATGCTCAAGATGGACTTCCTCGGCCTCACCACGCTGACCGTCATCACCGACACGATCAAGCTCGTGAAGGAGACGCGGGGCATCGACGTGGTGCTCGAAACGCGTGGCTTCACCGATCCGGAGACGTATCGCGTGCTGCGCGCCGGTCGTACGGGTGGCGTGTTCCAGTTCGAATCGCCGCTCGCGACCGACGTGCTCAAGCGCATGCGCTGCGACCGCTTCGACGACCTCGTGGCATCGAACGCACTGCTGCGTCCCGGCCCGCTCGACGCGGGCATGCACAACGTCTACATCAAGCGCAAGCGCGGCGACGAGCCGGTCGAGTACGCCCTGCCGGAGCTCGAGCCGATTCTCTCGAATACCTACGGCGTCATCACCTATCAGGAACAGGTGATGCGTATTGCGCAGGTGCTGGCCGGCATCTCACTCGCCGAAGCCGATGTGCTGCGCAAGGCGGTGGGCAAGAAGGACGCCGAGCTCATTCGCAAGGAGCTGGGCAAGTTCAAGGAGAAGGCCGTCGCGAAGGGCCATGATCCGGCAATCATCGAGGAGCTCGCCGGACAGATCGAGACGTTCGGGCGGTACGGATTCAACAAGTGTCTGGTCGGCGATACCGAGATCTTCGATGCCAGTACCGGACGCCGCGTGCGTATCGAAGATGTCTATGATCGACGTGCGTCGATCAGTGCCGTGACGACATGCGATGTCGATACGCTGCGCCTGCAGCGGGGTCGTGTGCTCGACGTCATGGACAACGGCGTACGGCCCGTGTTCACGCTCCACACCGAATCCGGCCGATCGATCACGGCGACCGGAAACCATCCCTTCCTGGCATGCGATGGCTGGCGCGAACTGTCCACGCTGTCGATCGGTGAGCACATCGCCGTGCCGCGCGCGCTGCCGGGAGTGGGAACAGCGGAGTGGCCCGAGCACGCAGTCGTCGCGTTGGGCCACCTGCTCGCCGAAGGCAATCTGTGCCACCCCACCGGTCTGTACTACTACAACCAGGACGAGGCATCGATCGCGGACTTCGTGAACGCGGCTGAACGCTTCGACAACGTGCGGTGCACCCGAGCGACGCAACGCGGCACCGCCTCCATCTACACCGCACGCATCGAGCGAAACGCCCCCAACGGCATCGTGGAGTGGGCGCGCTCACTCGGCCTGCTCGGCGCGACGGCCGCGAGCAAGCGAGTGCCGGACGACGCGTTCACGCTCACGGACGCGCAACTCGGCATCCTGCTCGGACGCCTGTGGGACGGCGATGGCCACGTCAACGTGCGTGATCGCTCGGCGTTCTACGCCACCGCTTCAGCGCAGCTTGCCAGAGATGTGCAGCACTTGCTCGGTCGCCTCGGGATCATTGGGCGCGTGCGGACCGTCCGCTTTCCGTATGGTCGCGAAGGACGCGTCGGCTATCACGTGTTCGTCACCGGCGCTGACAACCTGCGTCCGTTCGCAGAGCGTATCGGCCCACAGCTCGTGGCGCCCGCGAAGCGCGCGGCCGTCGCGTCGCTCGAGCTGGCGCCTGTCGGCAGCGCTTCGAAGGACGTCGTTCCGGTACAGTCCGTGCGAGCACTCGCGCGTACCGCCAAGGCCGCTGCCGGCATCACCTGGCGGCAGGTCGAGGAGGGTGCGGACGTCTCATCTCGCGACCTTCATCCGACCGGAACGAACGCGGCCAAAAGCGGCTTCACGCGACCGATGGTGAAACGGCTGGCCCGATACTTCGACGATCCTGGCCTCACGCGGCTCGCCGAGAGTGATGTCCTCTGGGACCGCGTGGCCTCGATCGAACCGGCCGGCGAGGCGCGCACCTTCGACCTCGAGATCGAAGGCACGCACAACTTCGTGGCCAATGACATCATCGTCCATAACAGCCACAGCGTCGCCTATTCCGTCCTGTCGTATCACACGGCGTGGCTCAAGACGCACTATCCCGCCGAGTTCATGGCGGCGTTGCTGTCGTCGCAGATCGGCAAGACGGAAGAAGTCATCAAGTACATCGCCGAAGCCCGCGAGATGGGGCTCGAAGTGCTCGCCCCCGATGTCAACGAATCGGGGTGGCGATTCACGGTGGTCGGAGATACGCGCGTTCGCTTCGGGCTCGGGGCCATCCGCAACGTCGGCAAGGGGGGGATCGACTCCCTGCTCGGCGCCCGCGCGGATGGACCGTTCACCTCGCTGCACGACCTCTGCGCGCGCGTGGACCTGCGGCTCTGCAACCGGCGGTTCTTCGAAGCGCTGATCGCCGCCGGGGCCTGCGACGGACTCGGCGGCCACCGGGCCCAGTTGCTCGCCGGCCTCGATGCCGCCCTCAACGAGGCGGCGCTGCGACAGGACGACGCCGCCGCCGGTCAGGTGTCGCTCTTCGGCGATCTCATGGCCGACCCGGTCGCGCCGGCGGCCGCCGCGCACGCGCCGCTCCCCAACGTGCCCGCCTGGAGCGAATCGGAGCGCCTGCAGCGCGAGAAGGACCTGCTCGGCTTCTACATCTCCGGCCATCCGCTCGAGCCATACCGAACAGAATGCGAACTCTTCGCCTCGCACACGGTGGCCCAGCTCGGGACGTGGACCGATCAGCCGCTCACGCTCGGCGTCGTGGTTTCGGCCATCAAGCGCCAGATCAGCAAACGCAGCGGTCAGGAGTTCGCCCGGTTGACAGTGGAGGATTTTTCCGGATCTTCCGAGTTGTTGGTGTTCCCTGAAGCCTGGGCCGCCATCGGCGACCGCATCCGCCCCGACGTCCCGCTCCTTATCAAGGGGGGCTACTCGAAGCGTGATGCCGACGTGGAGAACCCCACGTTCATCGTCGAGAGTGTCACCAGGTTCGCGGAACTCCGCGCCAGCGGCGACGTCGCGATCACCATCGATCTCGTGAGTGGACTCGATTTGCCCGCTGGCGTGATGGAGGATGTGCGGCGTGCGTTGGATCATCATGTCGGGTCAGCGCCGCTCGAGCTGCGCTGGCGCGACCTTCGCGGGAACGACGTGCGATTCCGCTCGCGCAGTCTGACGGTCGCGGCCACACCGCACGCGCTGTCCGATCTGCGCGCGCTGCTGGGGCCTGAACAGGTGCGGCTGGTTCGCGCCTGAATGCAGTTTCACGTGGTTTGTGCGCGCGCCGTGCTGGCGCGCTGACTCTCATACATTCCCATGGCCGCACCCTTGCTCGACTTCGAACGGCCGATCGCCGACCTGGAACGTCAGATCGACGAACTGCGTCGAATGGCCGGCGATCAGGACCTCGACGTCGCCGCCGAACTCGCGCCGCTGGAGCAGAAGCTGCAGGCGCTGCGCGTCGCGATCTATCGCGATCTCACGCCGCTGCAGCGCGTGCAAGTCGCGCGCAATGCGAAGCGCCCGTTCACCCTCGACTACATCCGCCTCGCCTTCACCGACTTCGTCGAGCTGCATGGCGACCGCGCGTTTCGTGAAGACGCCGCCATTGTGGGCGGATGGGCACGACTCGACGGGGAAACCGTCATGGTGATCGGCCACCAACGTGGGCGCGACACGAAGGAGAACATCAAGCGCAACTTCGGCATGCCCCACCCGGAGGGGTACCGCAAGGCGCTCCGCTTGATGAAGCTGGCCGAGAAGTTCCAGGTGCCGATCATCACGCTGATCGACACCCCCGGTGCCTGGGCAGGCCTCGGTGCCGAAGAACGTGGCCAGAGCGAAGCGATCGCGCGCAACCTCTTCGAGATGAGTCGCCTCGAGGTGCCCATTCTCGCCACCGTCATCGGTGAAGGCGGCTCCGGTGGTGCGCTCGCGCTTGGTGTGGCCGACCGTGTGTTCATGTTCGAAAATGCGGTCTACTCGGTGATCACCGTCGAAGGGTGCGCCGCCATCCTCTGGAAGGACGGCAAGAGCCCCGAGATGCGCGACAAGGCAGCGAGCGCGCTCCGCATCACGGCGCAGGATCTGTTCGACCTGCGTGTGATCGACGAGATCATCGCCGAACCGATCGGCGGTGCACACTCGAATCACGAAGCCACTGCGGCGTCCCTGAAGGAAACGCTGGTCCGTCACCTTGACGAACTGCGCAAGCTCAAGCCGGAGCGACTCGTGCGGCGCCGTCGCGAGAAGTTCCTGCGGATGGGACAGTTCATCGAGTGAGCAGCGCATGACACACCTCATCGAGGTGGCGTTCGGCGGCAACCGCAAGGCGTTCTATCTGTGGGAGGGCGAAGCGCCTCCCGCGGTGAACTCGCCCGTCATCGTGGAGGCGGACCGAGGCGAAGACCTGGGTCGTGTGCACGCCGTTGGCGAACTCGCCGAACGGCGCTGCAACGGCTGCAGTCATGGCTGCGGCACCGACACGCGCCCCACGGACCGTGCGCTGCGCGTTGCCACGGCGGCGGAACTCGCGCGCGCATCGACGCTGCGCGAGGAGAATGAGGTTGCGCGCCGCACCACGCACGAGCGCACGCGCGCGGCCGGCCTCGGCATGAAGATCTCCGACGCTGAATGGCAGTGGGATCGACGCAAGCTCACGATCTATTTCACCGCCGAGAAGCGCGTCGACTTCCGCAATCTGGTGCGCGAACTCGCCGCGCACTTCCGGGCGCGCATCGAGCTGCGACAGATCGGCGTGCGTGATGAAGCCAAGCGACTCTCCGGCATTGGACGGTGCGGCCGCGAATACTGCTCGGCCAGCTGGCTACCTGATCTGCGGCCGGTCAACCTTGGCGTCGCCAAGGATCAGCGACTCTCGCTCAACCCGACCCAGATCTCCGGCGCGTGCGGCCGCTTGATGTGCTGTCTGCGGTACGAGCACGATTTCTACGTGCAGAGTCGGCGTCGCTTCCCCAAGGAAGGACGAATCCTCCGCACGGCGCAGGGCGAGGAGAAGGTGCTCGCGATCGACATCTTCCGCGATACCGTCACGTTGCGGGGCGTCGAGGGCGAGACGCGCATCGTGCCGCTCGCCGACCTTCGCGTCGAGACGGAACACGCCGGTGGCGCCGCACTCGGTGTTGGCGTCGCATCGAGCGACACGGTTGCCGTGGTCGATGAGCCACCCGATGAGCACGCCGCCTCGTACCTCGAGGACGCCCCCAGCGGCATGCCCGACAACGCACCGCCGCGTAGCGCTCTGCCCGGCAACGCGCCAGGCAGCATCGCGCCGGCACCGTCGGAGGTGCTTTCGCCGAACGGCCTCGATGATGCAGACGACGGCGATGATGACGAGTCGGATGACGCGCCGGCGGCAGGCGCCACCACCTCGGACGACGACGCCCCGCGCCGCAAGCGACGCCGTGGCCGCCGCGGTGGACGCCGAGCGCGCGGCGAGCGCCCAGCACGTGACGCCGGGACCGACGCGCCGCGTGGTCCAGACAACATTTCTCCTGCTTCGGACTCCTGAACGTGTCCCGCTTCTATCTCACCACCGCGATCGACTACGCGAACGGTGATCCGCATCTCGGCCACGCCCTCGAAAAGATCGGGGCCGATGTCATCGCGCGGTATCAGCGCGCCGCGGGACTCGACGTGCATTTCATGATCGGCATGGATGAGCACGGACAGAAGGTGGCGCAGACCGCCGCTGCGCAGGGGAGTGAACCCCAGGCATTCACCGACCGGATCGCCGAACGGTTCCTCGCCACGTGGGAGAAGCTCGGCATCAGTCATGATCAGTTCATTCGCACCACCACGCCGCACCACAAGGCGGGTGTGCAAGCGCTGATTCGTCGTATCGCCGAGCGACAGCCGGACGACTTCTACGAGCAGAGCTATCGTGGTCTGTACTGCGTGGGATGCGAGGCCTTCAAGCAACCCGCCGATATTGTCGACGGACGATGCGTCCTCCATCCCACCCGCACGCTGGAGGAGGTCGAAGAACGCAACTGGTTCTTCCGCCTCTCGAAGTACGCACCGTTCCTTCGCGCCCACATCGAGGGCAATCCCCAGTTCGTGCAGCCGATCAGTCGGCGCAACGAGATTCTCGGCCTGCTCGATCAGGGGCTCGAGGATATCTCCGCCAGCCGCTCGCGCCTCTCCTGGGCGGTCCCGTTCCCGATGCCTCTGTCCACCGGCGAAGTGCAAGGGACATACGTGTGGTTCGACGCGCTCCCCAACTATCTCACCGGCACCGGTTTCCCGGATGGAGACTGGGAATCACGCTGGCCGGCGCAGCTTCACATCATCGGCAAGGACATCACGCGCTTTCACGTCGTGATCTGGCCCGCCATGCTGCACGCGGCAGGGCTGCCGCTGCCCGAACAGGTCTGGGCGCACGGTTTCGTGCAGCTGGGTGGTGAGCGCTTCTCGAAGAGCGCCGGTGTGAAGCTCGATCTGCACGAAGCGATCGACCGATTCGGTGCCGATGCGTTCCGCTACGTCCTGTTGCGCGAAGTACCGTTCGACGGCGATGGCAACTTCTCGTGGGAACGCTTCGAGGAGCGCTACACGTCCGATCTCGCCAACGCGCTCGGCAACCTCGCCAGCCGCGCCGTCGCCATGGTCGAGAAGTATCGTGGTGGCGTGGTGCCCGTCGCTGCCGCGCCCGATGATGAAGCCGGTGATCACGATGATGTGCGCGCCTACCACGCCGCCATGAACGGCAGCCGCGGTTGGCTGCTGCACGACGGTATCTCCGCGGTTGCGCGTCAGGTGGCGCGCGCCAACGAGTTCACCCAGCAGAGCGCACCGTGGCAGTTGGCGAAGGACGCGACGCAGGCCGACGCACTCGATGTCGTGCTCGCGTCGCTCATCCGACGGCTCGCACGCTGCACCATGCAACTCGCGCCGTTCATGCCCAACAAGTGCGCACAACTCTGGCGCACGCTTGGCGCACCGTCGTCGCTCGCGGCGCTGCAGTTCGACGCCCTTTCGAGCCTCGACGTGGCGGGGTGGCGGGTGACGAAGGGCGATCCGCTCTTCCCGCGGCCAGTCGCTCCCGCCGAGCCGAGCTGACGTCGAGGGCCTCGGAAGGTCACCGCCGAGGCCCAATTCATCACAGCTTGACGCAACCCCACGTCGGCTCGCACATGCGCCTTGGAGATGCACACAACGGTCGGCTCTGCCGCGCGACCCGCCGCAAGGGCGAGCGCGTCGGCGAGCGCCGGACCCGCCGAGGCTTCGCCCTCGAAGCGGTCCTGCTGCTCATGCTCATCTTCGCCGTCATCGTCATGGCCGGCCTCTCGGCCGTGCAGACGCTGACGCGCACGTCCGCCATCGACTATCGCAGTACCCAGGTGGCGTACGCGGCCGAAGCCGGTGCCGATGACATCATGTCGCAGCTCGATGCGGCCATGCAGGACGGAGTGATCGGTGCCACCGACATCGCGGGCCTCGCCAGTCCGGCGCTGCCCGGCTTCGCATTCGATACGGATACGCGCACCACGGCAGCGCCGGAAGCGCGCACGATCACCTCCGGTCCCTTCGCCGGCCTGATTTCGCTCAATCAGCCCATCGACATCGAGGTGACCGCCACCGACTCCATGCGCAACCGCAGTCAGGTGGTGCTCTCGGTGAACGCGCAGAGCATTCCGCTCTTCCAGTTCGGCGTCTTCTACGAGGAAGACCTGGAGATCCTGCCGGGCCAACCCATGGTGTTCGCGGGCTGGGTGCACTCCAACTCGAACCTGTACCTGAGTTCCGGCAGCGTCACGTTCCAGAGTCAGCTCACCACACCAGACAGCGTCTTCTGGCAGCGCAAGGACCGCAACGAGCGACTGAACGGCGTCCGCATTCACAACGCAGCTGGTTCACCGATTCAACTGGATTTCGACTCGCGCAGCCATGCCGGCGCCGCGTTCGTCACACGCAGCACCACACGCTTCAACAATCGACTCATGTCGGGCGCGAGTGGTGTCCGTGCCCTGCGGCTGCCGCTGCCGGCCGGCATGAACTCGTACACGCTGATCGAACCGCGCCAGGGTGGCGATAACGCCATGGTGCAGGACGTGAAGCTCGCGTGGAAGTCGGACTGGTACATCGAGCTCGACGTGGCCAACCTCGCGACGCCGTGCGCCAGCATGGTGCAGGCACGCGCGGCCGGCCGCGCCCTGCCGACCGCCGCGCAGTGCGCCGCGATCTTCACCGGGCGCCCGAACGCTTTCTTCGATGGTCGTGAAGACCTGCGGCCGGACCTCCTCGACGTCAACATGGCCGCATTGCGCACGTGGGTCGCGGCCGATCCCGGCGGTCGACGCGTCGACATCCTGTATGTGCGATTCACCGGTCGCAATGCGGGTATCACCGAGCGCGACTATCCGGCCCTTCGCCTCGTGAATGGCGCCGAGTTGCCTGCGTCGTGGTCACCCATCGAGCCGGGCGGACTGTCCATCGCCACCGATCATCCGCTCTACGTTCGCGGCGATTACAACTCGGTCAACTGGAAGCCGGCCGCCTTCTACGCCGATGCGATCACGTTCCTGAGCAACAACTGGAACGACGGCCTGCAGGCGAACTTCGCGCGGCGCGCCGCGAGTGCGCTCACCACGGCCAACGTCGCCATCGCCGCCGGCCACTCGGCCACCACGTGTGACTGGCAGCGCGCTGGATGCGGCGCGCCAATCTACGGGGGCGGGCTCGAGAACTTTCCTCGCTTCCTCGAGGACTGGGGTGGTGGTCGCATCTTCCGGTACACGGGTTCACTCGTGTCGCTGTTCGAAAGCGCCAAGTCGACGGGCGATTGGGGTAACACCGTGGACGCCGCGGGCAACGCGCAGGGGGCGTACTACAACCCACCCACGCGCCAGTGGAGCTTCGACCTGCGCTTCCGCGACCCGCGCATGCTGCCGCCAGGCACACCACGCGTCGGCACGGTGATCCAGACGGCATTCCGCCCGGTGTTCTGATGCGCCCCCACCAGAGACCGCAGCCACGGCGGCGTGGCTTCACGATGATCGAAGTGCTCGTCGTCGTCGCCATGATCGCCGCCATGATGGCGATCATGGGACCGCGCTTTCGCATCTCCGACAGCATCGATGTGCAGCTGAGCGGCATGCAGCTCGCGCAGGATGTCGAGCTCTCGCGAACGCGCGCACTCGCCACGAAATCGGACGTCCGACTCGTCGTGGAGGTGCTCGGTGACAGCGGTGCCTACACGGCCTATCTCGATCTCGATCGCGACGGGACGATTGCGGAGACGCACGATGAGAGCGTCGCCCTGCGCGGCGTCGGCCGGCGTCCGCTCCGCCCCCGCGTACGGTTCGGCCTCGGCAATGCCTCGCCGTTGCCCAACGATCCAACGGGACAGCCGGTTGGGTTCGCCGACGGGCGCCTGTTGTTCAACTCGCGTGGCCTCACGGAACCACTCGGGACAGCCGGCGTGATCTATCTCGAAAGCACCGTCAATCCGGATCGCGTCTCGGCCGTGGCGATTTCGGGGAGTGGCGGCGTCCGCCTCTGGCACTGGAGGGATGGCGAATGGCGATGAACACCGACAAGAGAAATCGCGGCGGCTTCACGATCATCAACGTCCTCGTTGGCATCGTGTTGCTTGTCGCCGGCGTCATGGCGCTCGGCAAGTCCAATGCGGAGACGCTGCGCGGACAGTCACTGGCCCAGAACCGCACGAACGCACTCGCGATCGCGCGTGCCTATCTCGAGGAAGTGCGGACCCGTGATCCCTGGTCGCTGGCAACCGAAAGTCCGATGATGGTTGGTGGCGACGGCGTGCCAACCTCTCTCGGCAAGTTCAAGCGCCAGATGACCGTGATCGAGGAGCGCAACAATCTCGTCCGACTCGAGGTGGAGGTCGATTTCCCGCGCGCCATGGAGCCGGTGCGCGTCACCACGTACCAGTACCGCGGCAACGCGCTGGCCGGAGGCGCTTGAGATGCGTGCAGATCATCACCAAACGTTCGATCGTCCGCGACGCGGATTCACGATCGTCGAACTTCTGGTCGCGCTCGTCATGGGCGTCATCATCCTCAGCGCGGCGACGAAGTTCGCCGTCAGCTCGTGGCAAGGACGTCGGAGCTGGACACTGCGCGAGAGTGTGGATCGCAACGCGCGCTTTCTCGGTATTGCCATCGCACGCGACGCCGCCGAAGCCGGCGTGAGCATCGAGAGTACACCGGTTTTTGGCACCCTCGGCACCTTCACCGATACGATTTCGATCCTGTCGGTCCCGTTCGAGCCGAACGAAGCGCCCGTCTATCGCTTCGACGCGATGGACGGTGACACCATCAATCCGCTGCCCCCCGGTGGCAACTGCGGCGCCACGTGCCTGAGCTTCCTCAAGGACGACGGTGAGTTCGACCTGCGCGCTGGTGATCTGGCACGATTGCAGATCGGCGGCGAACGGCGGCTCCTGCTGCTCACCGCCGTGAATGACCTTGGCGGCGCCAACTTCTCGGTGGAGTTCCTGCCGGTGACATCGCTGCTCGGACGACCGGCCGGTCTCGACGACTCGCTGCCCATCGACCGGTTCGGCACCGCGATCCAGAAGCTGCGTGCGGTCACGTATTGGCATGATCCGACCGCGAAAGCCGTGTTCCGATCGGAGCGACTCGATCCGACCACGGGCCGACCGGTGGGTCAGCAACTTGCCGATGGTGTCGAGGCGTGGGACGCTCGCCTGCTCTTCCAGGATGGATTCGAAGCCGATCGGTACGACGGCATGGACACCGATTCACTCAACGATGCCCATCGTATTCTCGGGGTAAAGGTGCGCGCCAAGGTCATGGCCAGTCGCACCGATCCCGCCGTGAACGGCGGCGCGCCCGTGTACCGCTGGTACGAATGGCGCGCCGCCCCACGCAACCTGCTCTACGAGAAGAACAGGTTGTGACGCATCACTTCGAGAAGTCGACCTTCGGCGCCTCGCGCGCCGACGCGTCGGCCTCGAAGTATTCCCGCGGCTTGGCACCGGTGACCTTGGCCGTCAGAACTGCGGGAAACTTGCGGATGTACGTGTTGTACGTTTCGACGGCACCGTTGTAGTCGGTACGCGCGACCGCGATGCGATTCTCGGTGCCCGTGAGCTCATCCTGCAGGCGCAGGAAGTTCTCGTTCGACTTGAGATCCGGGTACGCCTCCACCACCACACTGAGGCGACCCAGCGCTGACGTGAGCCCCGCATTGGCCGTGGCGAGCTCCTGCAGATCGGCGCCACCCGTCTTGTTGAGCGCGCCCTGCAAACCGGCGCGCGCCTCGGTGACTTGCGTCAGCACTTCGCTCTCCTGCGCCGCGAAACCCTTGACGGTTTCGACCAGGTTGGGGATGAGATCAGCGCGGCGCTGCAGCTGCACCTCGATGTTGCGCTGCGCCGAGGCCGCCGCTTCATCGTAGGTCTGAATGCTGTTGTAGCCGCACGCGCCCAGCAGCACGGGCAGCGCCAACAGGAGCGCCGCGCGCAACGAGCGTCGCGGTGAACGCGCCGCGTCCGACGGCGCGGCCGTGCGGGAGACAGTGGGAAGGTGCAGCATCGTGGGCTCCTGAGTCATGGCGGTGAAGTCGTGAAGGAAGGACATCGCACCGGAGAGTGCCACTACACCGGTCCGGTCCCGGGGTCGAACGTATCGAGCCACGCGGCGAGGCGCTCCATGCCATCCAGCGTGGCCAGCAGCACCGCCTCCGCCTCACGTGCGGCGATGGGGCGCCCGTTGCGCAGGTCATCATGCACCCGCGCGAATGGCGTGCTATCGAGTGAGGCGGCGGCGGCAACCCGATCGATCAACGCGCGCCGATCGGTCGGCGCACGCTCACCGAGCACTCGAACCGCAGCGCGAAACACGGCCATCAAGGTCCCGTGACTTGCGCGAAGAACGTCGAGCTGCATCGCCCCATCGGTGCCCGCATGCATGAGCGCCTGCCGCAGGCGCAGCACCTTGCCCATGGCTTCATACTCGGCCTGTCGACGCAGATCGGCGCGATGTACCGGCGCTGCCGGCGGCAGCGCGCCATGCAACACGCGATGCTGCTCCTGAATGTCTGCGTATTCCATGGGGAAGATGTCGGCCGAACGCTCCCATTCGGCGACCGTCAACTCGAAGGGAGGCGGGTTGCCCGCCTCACGCCAGGCGTGCACGGTGGCCGCGAGCGCTTCGAGTTGCGACGCCTCGATGCGATCGAGCAGCACGAGCACATTCTGGTCGGAACGATCGGCCACGGTGTGGCCGATTGCCGCCGATCCGTACAGCAACACGCAACGCAGTCGGTCGCCGTGAATGCCGGCAAGCTGCGTCACGAACTGTTCGAGTGTCAGTCGGGGCATGAAGGAGTCCGCGTGCGTGAGTGTTGTGTGTCGGCGTTACCAGCTGGATCCACCACCGCCTCCGCTGAATCCGCCCCCGCCTCCAAAACCGCCGAAGCCCCCACCGCCACCAAATCCACCGCCGAAACCGCCGCCACCGAAGCCGCCGCCAAAGCCGCCACCGTATCCTCCGCGGTAGCGCGTGGGTGGACCGCTTCCGGCAACCATCAACGGCAGACAGCCACTTCGTCCTCCACGACTCGAGAGAACCATGAGCACGAAGAAGAGAATGAGCGCGATGAGCAACGCGTTCGGAGAGCCCCGACGAGCCGGACGTCGCGTGACGGGAAGTTCACCGTCGGCCAGTTGGAAGCCGAACTCGGTGGCGTAGGCTTCGGCGACAGCCGACGCGACCACCAGCAGTCCACCGCCATAGTCGCGCGCGACAAAGCGGTCTGTGGCCGCGCGACAGTAGCTGCCCGCCCGCGCATCGGTGATGAAGCCCTCGGCTCCCATCCCGGACTCGATGCGACAGTACCCTCGACCGTCGGCGCTGGTTTCCTTCGGCACCAGCAGGATGACGGTACCGGCATTGCGCCGAGCGTCGCCGATATCGCCCTTGGCCCCGACCTTCCACTCGCGACCGAGGCGAAGCGCGATTTCCTCCACCGGTCGCCCCTGCAGATCGGGCAGGGTGACGATCGCGATTTCGCCCCCCGATCGTGTCTGCACGATGCGCGCAATCGATTCGAGCCGGGCTTCCGCGGCTGCGTCGAGGACGTTCGCGAAGTCATTGACGTAGCCACGTGGCGCAGGCAGCGCAGACTCCTGCGCGCGAACGGGCTTGGTGGCCAGAAAGGCACCGGCAATGGCCAGCAAGGTGAGGCGGCGCATCATGGCTGATACTACGCCAGAAGCGCGCATCTGATTCACGCGGCGGCTCAGGGTTTCTTCAGATCGTCCGACATGCGGGTGTAGATCGCCAGCGCCCCGTAGGCGGCGCGATCGCCCCACTCCAATCGTGCTTCACTCGACCCCACCACGGCGAGAAAGTAGATGTCGCGTGGGTTGAGGTGGACGCCACCGGAGATCAGAACATTGTCGATGATCACCGCGAGGCACTGTCCGGTGCGGGTGCTCTTGATGCAGTCACCGTTGCGGTTGGGCACCATCAGACCGGGCGCACCGAGCGATCGAATCAACTCGTTCAGGCCGAGGGAGGATTGGCTGCGCGCTTCGATCGTCTCCGGATCGTACACCTTCCACCCGCGCCGGGTCGCATAGCGGAGTCGCTGCGTGTTGAGCGAAGGCGCGACTTCGGTGGACACCTCGGCGAGATTCTGGGCCAGTGGTCGCACCCAGAGATCGGCGCTCACGGTGTCGGTCACGAGCAATGAGAACTCATCGCTCATGGTTGGCTGCAAGCCGATGCGCGTGATGGTGAGACGGAAGGGCACGCCGGCCGCGCCTGCGCCGAACCGCAGCACATACTTGCCCGACGCATCCGTCATGCCATCGGCGAGCGTTTGGCCGCGCCGATCCTGTGCGACCACACGCGCTGCATCGATGGACACGGAATCGTCACGCAACCGTACGGTGCCTTGCAGCACCTGCGCGTTGGCGTCGCGACGGAGTAGCAACAGTGCGGCCACAAGCACAACGACCGCGGACGTGCTGAGCACGCCGCGGTCGTTACGCTGGCACCGTCGCCAGAGGCACATGCTTACGGTGTCGTGCGCGGCGGATGACGGTCGATGAAGAACAGCACCGACGGGTTGGCCGAGGCCGCCGCCTGCGAACCGGCGACCGACGCCGGGAACGCCACCGCGGTGATCACCGAGCCAGCCTGCGACGCGCCACCGATCGGGTCAACCGACGTCGTGCCCGCGGCACCGGCCGGAGCCGCCGCCGAGATGAGCGGCGTGGTGCTGCCCGCGGCCGTCACGCGCACCGCAAACGCACCAGGCGCGCGGGTCACGTACGCCGACGCATTACCGAACGACAGCCCGGCAACCGCCGGCGCGCCCGAAATGGCCGACGTGGCCGTCTCCGTCACGTAGACGTCGACGTTGCCGATGCCAGCACCGGCGTGCATCGCGCGGAGCGCAACCTGCGCGCCGGGCGTCGGCACGGCGTCTTCGATGATGCGAATGGCGTTGGCCGGCGCACCGCCGCGGGCGAAGCCCGAGTGGAGCACCGTGTAGTACTTGCCCGCCTCGAAGTTGTGCGTCGCCTCACCGAGCACCGCCGTGTTGCCCGCCGTCGTCGCGTTCGCATTGAACGAGAAGACGCGGAAGCGACGGCTACCAGCCTGCGTGCCCTGGTAGTTGCCGCCACCGAGACCGCGGAACGGCACGCCGGCCCACGTCTGCGGCGAGAACTCCACCTGGTCGATGAAGCGCACCGTGGTGGCGAGCGTATCGGGCAGCGCGTTGATGTAGCGAACGAACGCAAGCGGCGGCAGCTCGGTGGGCTTGAGCGCGCCGTCTTCCGTTTGGCAGGCGATGCTGGCCAGTGCGGCAGCAGCGATCAGTCCAAACCGTGAAAGCCTCATGAGTCCTGGACTCCTTAGTACGAGTGCGAACGTGGTGAATCAGGGAACGGAAACGGGGATGCGACCAACGGACGAAATCGGACTGCCCCCGGGATCCCGGGGATTGGCCGTATCGCCGCGCTGACCGGAGTCGTCACCGAAGAGATCGAGCGACAACCCGAAGGTTGCCGCGGCAATCAGACCGATGACCGATCCGCCCAACAGGATCGAGCGGCTCCGGGAGAGTTCGCGCGTCTGGTACCCGAGGATCGCGGAGGAGGGAATCTCCACGCGCTCGCCGGACCACATCGACGAACCCCCGCGCACATCCTTGGTCCCCGTCACTTCGAGGACCACGCCAGTGGAATCGTGCGAGATGAAGGTGCCTTCCACACGATCGATCAGCGAACCGAGTCGATCGGAGAGCAGCAGGCGACCCTGATCATTCAGCACGACGGCACCGCGCTGTTGCGGCGGCACCGGCGCTGACTGCACGGGACGGTAGGTGTAACACCCCCACTGGAGCGCGGTCGTGCACGCCAACAGCGACAAGGTCACGCGACGTCGCATGGTCGCGCTCCGGTGAGGGGTCGAGCGCATCACTGGAAGCCGTAGGTGCCCACGGGCGCCTGCAGCGTGCCGTTGTAGATCGGCAGCTGACGCGCCTGCAGTTCGAGGTTCGGCACGGGCCACTCGAGCGGCGTGGTCGCGACCATGTCGCCCCAGCCACGGTTGTCCGTGAACCACACCATGTAGCCCGTGAAGGCCGTCTCCATGCGCTTCTCGTACTTCATCGCCTCGAGCACCGTGCCGCAGGCCGTGCTGCGGAAGTTCGGCGCCACCGGAACGCGCGGGACGCAGTTCGGGAGCGTGCCGATCGGCGCCGTGGCGCTCGTGCCAGCCGGGATCGCCGGCAGACCGTTGCGCGTGCGGCTCGCGTTGATGAGCGGAATCGCCAGCGCGATCTGGTTCGTGCGGATGTAGCCCTCCGCCGCCAGCATGCTCAGCTCCGTGGCGGAGAAGTCCGTGTACGGGCCAACATTGCCTGCGGTGCGCGTCGCGCCCCAGCGGCGATGCTCGTACTGCGAATATCCCCAACCGGTACCGGAGACATCGTCGTTCGTCGGACGGTTGCGAATATAGACGCCTGCGGGCGGGACCAGTGCGGCCTGCTTTGCCTGCTGCTCAGCGCGCGTCGCTCCCGAAGGCCAGCGCGTGTCCGGCGTGCGCACCAGGAACGCCTCACGGTTGTCGCGCGCAACGGCTAGCCAGGCATCATATGCGCCCGACGTGTCGGCCATTCCGAGGTACCACATTGGAAGCTGGTGCCAGCCGCCAACGAGATACATCGTTTCGGTATCATAGACAGCGGTCCAGCCAAGCGATGGATCGAGCTGCACGTTGTGGTCGGCCGTGATGCCGTTCGTCGCGTCGGCAATCACCGCCTGCCAGTCCACCGCCGCACGCTCGGCTGGCGTGCGCGCGACACCCGCGCGCAGACGCGCACGGTATGACCGCGCGAGACGCACGAAGCCGTCACGCGAAAGCGACGTTCCGTTGATCCACGTTGCCGGCAGCGGGAAGCCATTCGTGCCGTTAGTCGCGTCCGCCGAGTTGGCAATCGCGATGGCCGAGTCGAGCATGGCGATCGCCGCGGCGTTGACCGCACGCGCGCCCGACAGCCCGGGCACTTCATCCGAACCGATCGTCGGCGTGATGATCGCCGCCGAGTCGTAACCGAGCGAAACGTTACCCAGCGCCTGACCAAGGATCAGGAAGCCGAACGCCTTCGCACGCGCATTGCGCGCCGGCGATCCCAGCGACGAGCCGTTCGCCACAAGACGATCCACGGCGCGGATCGCGTTGTTGGCCGAACGCGCGATGCGCTGGAACGAGTTGTAGTTGGCAAGGTTACCGGCCTGAACTTCGTTGCCGAGGCTGTTGATGAGTACGCCGCGCGGCACGATCGAGCGCGGCGCCATGCCGAAGTTGTTCACCGTCGCGAAGTTCTCGCCGGCAAAAATCTTGGCTTGGTTGTTCACAGACTCGCTGGCACGCTGCGGATTGTTGAGCTGCACGCCGAGGCCGCCGACCACGCCCTCGATACCGTCCGGGGTCGCGAAGGCGCGTTCCACGTCCGGATTGTTGAGGTTCACCACGTTCAGTTGGTCACCGCTGCAGGCCGTCAAGCCAGCCACGATGAGCCCACTGAGCAAAATGGAATGCTTGCGCATTGAATCTCCCATGAGTGGAGGTCACCGGGCGCGCAGTCCGCGCGCCCGGGACCCGAGCCGGATCAGAAGCTGGTGCTGATCGAGAAGGTGAACTGCCGCAGGTTCGGGAAGCCGAACGCGTCGATCGCGTTCAGCACGCCCGAGCCGAGCGCACCACCACCCAGGCCGACTTCAGGATCGAAGCCGCGGTAGTTGGTCCAGGTGAGCAGGTTGCGACCGATGACCGACGCGGTCCAGTTGCCGAAGCCGGCGATGCTGCCGATACGGTAGCCCAGCGTCACTTCACGCAGCTTCACGAAGCCGGCGTCTTCTACCGTGTTGTTGTTCGTTCCGAGCACGTCGTACAGACCACCGATGCCCGACGAGAACGGCGCCGCGGCGCGGAAGTAGTAACCGATCGGACGCGCCGACTCGACCGTCTGGCCGATCTGGTCCGTTTCGCCGTGCATGAAGTCACCCAGCGACCACTGACGCGCGATGTTGTAGACGCTCTTGCCAACCGTGGCGTCGAGCAGCGCGTAGGCCGTGAACCGCTTCCAGCCGAAGTTGTTGGCCATCGACCAGCGGTACGACGGGAGCGCGTTGCCCACGGGGAGCACTGGCGCCGCACCCGTGCTGTCACGGAAGACGATCGGCATGCCCCAGTTGAGCGCCTGGTTGCCCCACGGCGCCGAAGCCGCCGGGAGGGCCGTCATCCAGTGGTTGCCCGTGATGCCCTCGTTGAGAGCCGCACCACCCGTCCACACGACGTAGCCGTCGCGGTTGACCTGGAAGTTCGAGCCCGCGCCGCCGCACTGCGAGGCGAACGTGCTCGGCAGCTCGCTGCACTGCGTCACGAAGCGACGGCCATAGATCTGGCCGAAGTTGCCACCCTGCTCGATAAAGAACATCGTCTCCGAGCCCTGCTGACCGGCCGCCGAGTTGAAGTACGCCGGCACGTCGAGGCGCGAGATGAGCGACGTCGTGCGGTCGTAGTTGATCTGCACCGAGTAGTTCAGATCAGCGCGCGACAGCACCGGGATGCGGAGCGAGGCCTCCCACGTATCGTTCGTGAGCTCACCTGCGTTGATCCACTGGTTCGTGAAGCCGGCGATGGCCGGCGGCGGCACCTGCAGGAGCTGCTGGTCGATCACGTTCTTCGCCTTCGTGATCGTGATGCCGTACTTGCTGAAGAGCTCCGCGTCGAGACCGATTTCCGTTTCCGTCGAGACTTCCGGACGGAGGTTGCGGTTACCGAGCGTGGCCGGCGCCAGCGCACCACCCGCACCGATCGTGAACGTCTCGTACTGCGCCGAGAAGATCGGACGGTTACCGGCCGTACCCTGCGACGCGCGGAACTTCAGGTCCGAGAACATCGGGACGTTGAACCACGGCTCATCGGACAGACGCCACGCGGCCGACACGCGGCCGTACGACTGCCAGCGGTTCGCCGCGCCGAAGAGCGACGCCGCGTCACGACGGAAGAGCGCGCCGATGATGTAGCGGCCCTTGTAGTCGAGGTCGAGGTTCGAGAACATGCCGATCTGACGGACGGAGCTCTCGCCACCGTCGATCGCGAAGTTGGTGATCGCCGCGTTCGGATCACGCAGGCCGGGCACGGCGAGCTGCTCACCTTCACTGCCCTGGCTGATGCTGAACTGCTCCTCGTAGAGGTAGCGGAGCGTCAGGCGCGTGTTGAAGGCATCGTCGAACCAGCTGCGCCGCGCCGTGACATTCAGCGACGCGTTCTGCGAGTTCGAGCGACCCGCCGAGCGATCGATGTTGCCGAGGTTGACCGCCGGACTGTTGGGAATGGAGCGATAACCACGATCCTGCTGCGCTTCCTGGAAGTTCTGGCGGCCGTCGAAGCCGTACTGCGCTTCGGCGTCGAGCCAGGTCAGGGGACGCCAGCGGAGGTTGAGCGAGCCCACGAACCGGCTGATGCGGTTGAGCGGGCGGAAGTTCTCGAAGCTGTAGAGCGGGTTGTCGTTCTGCGCACCCTGCTGCTGCGGCACCGTGCGGATGTGCAGACGGCCCTGATCGTCACGCGCAAGCAGATCGGCGCTCGCCGGCTGACGCGTGATGCGGAACCAGGCACCACCCGTGTTCCAGTCCGACGCCTCGCTGTACGAGGTGCGGAACTGCATGTCGAGATCCGTGCCGAACTGGTGGTCGAGGTTCAGACGCACCGAGTTGCGGTTGTAGCCGTTCGCGAAGCGCACGGCGCCTTCCTGACGGAGCTGATTGACCGAGGCGAAGAAGTTGGTCTGGCCGATGCGGCCCGTCGCGTCGATCGTGCCGTTCCACGTCTGACCATTCGTGAGCGCCTGACGCACCGGGTTGCCGGCGAGCGGATAGCGATTCACCTGGTACAGCGAGCGGAGGTTGAGCGCGCCGGGGTTGAGCGCGATGCCGCCGTCGTTCTGGAGGCTGGCCGTCGGAAGCGGGTTCGGCTCGACGTTGTTGTTGATGCGGCGCGCTTCGGCCTGCAGGTCGATCGTGCGCGAGCACTGCTGGGTGGCCGCCACGACGACGCAGAATCGATCCATCGATTCGTTCATCGTCATGAAGTGCGTCGTCGGGAACTCGTACTCGTTCTCCATGCTCTGCGTGCCGACTTCGAGCTGCGTGCGGAACCGCACGCCTTCCGAACCCGACTTGCCGTTGCGCGTCGTGATGTTGATGACGCCATTACCGGCGCGCGAGCCGTAGAGCGACGCCGCGGCGGCGCCCTTCACGACTTCGATGTTCTCGATGTCCTGCGGGTTGATGTCCTGCAGACCACCCTGCGACACCACGCCGTCGATGATGTAGAGCGGGTCCTGGCCACGGCCGGACGCGTTCAGCGACTGCGGGCCACGCAGGATCACCTGCGGCGACGAACCCGGACGACCCGAGGCCGACACGATGTTCGCACCCGGCACCTTGCCCTGCAGCTGCGCGAGCGGGTTGGCACCAGCCACCGGCATGTCCGCCGCCGACACCTGCGCCACCGTGAACGCCAGCTTCTTCACTTCCGTCGCGCCCGTCACACCGGTCACCACGACCTGGCTCAGGCGATTGATGTCCTGCTTCAGCGAGAAGTTCGTCTCCACCGTGCCGCCCGACAGCGTGATGCGCGTCGTCGCCGCCGTGTAGCCGATGAAACGAGCCTGGATCGTGATCAGCTGACCGCGCACACGCGCCGCCGGCACCACGATCGAGTACCGCCCCTGGGCATTCGTCAGGCCACCCGTGTTCAGCTCCGCAATGAAGATCGTCGCGCCGTCGAGCGGCTGACCGCCTTCATCCGTCACGCGACCCGTCAGGGTCGCCTGCTGCTGGGCCTGCAATGCCAGTGGGGCGAGGGCAGCCATCGCGAGGCCCATGGCCACGCTCGTGCGGGCCAACCGCCGCAGTCCCCCGACCAGATACGTCATCCCAACCCTCCTTTGATGGAAACGCGCAGGAGTGGAGCACACCGGAAACAGCGGCAGGTGCGGAACCGCCCCGACCCTCTCGGGTAGGATGCCGTGCCGACCGACTGCTGCCACTTCCTGTGGGACGCTCGCCAGCCCGGGGTTGGGCCGAAACGAGCGCACCGATTGTCGAAACCGGGATCGCCGGTTCCTCGTACGGCTCCGTCAGACAACGGAACCGTGACTTCTCAGTCGGTCCCTCGTCGCCTGTGAGGCGCCGGAGGGCCCGAAACACACACGTGGGATTGTGAGGGCCGTCACCGGGACGGTCGCTCACGTTGGGTGCCGGGGGAAGGAACCGCACCCCGAGCCCCGGCGGACTCGACGTACGTGAAGCGATTTGTGGTAGGACGTAGACGTGCCAGTATCGTGTGACGAGATCGCGCCGTCAACCCCACGAGACAGTCGCCAGCTCGTGACCAACCGGTGACGAACCGCTCCTGAAGGGCCTCTACACGCCACGGAGCAGGTATGCCCACTCGCCTGGTCCCTGAGTTTTCGGGACCCTGCGCCCGCGGGCTCGCACCGGCGCTTGCGGCCGTGCCGGTGCTCGGGCATCCTGCGGACGTCCCGCATTCGGTCGCCCCGCACCACTCGCCCCCTGCATCCCCTCCTGCGCGCCCCCTGGGCACTCGCCGCCAGCGCCGCACGCCTCGCCGCGGCAGTCGCCCCGGCCAGCGACCACAAGCTGCTCCGGTCGCTGCGCGCCCGACGCCACGCGCTCGCGACCGTCCGCGCGCAAGGCGCACGGCGTGATCCCAGCCGCCCGCTCGTGTGGCTCCACGCACCGTCCGTAGGCGAGGGGCTGCAGGCGCGCCCGGTGCTCGAGGCGCTCCGACGCGCGCACCCCGATTGGCAGCTCGCCTATTCGTGGTTCTCGCCAAGCGCCGAGACCTTCGCGTCACGCCTCGACGTCGACCTGCGCGCCGTGCTGCCGTTTGATGGCGGCCGCGAAGTGAACGCCATCCTCGATGCCTGGCAGCCGGACGTCCTTGCGTTCGTGAAGCTCGATGTGTGGCCCATCCTCGCTGAACGGGCAGACGCGCGTGACGTGCAACTCGCGCTCCTCAGCGCCACCCTCGCCCCCACCTCCGGACGACAAGGCGTCCTCGCCCGTGCACTGCTCGGTGACGCCTACGCCGCACTCGATGCGATCGGCGCGATCGCCGACGCGGATGCATCGCGCCTCACCGCACTTGGTGTTCCACACGATCGCATCACCGTGACGGGCGACACACGGATGGATCAGGTGTGGCAGCGCATGAGCGCCGTGCACGCCGATCATCCGGTGCAGCGGCTCCGCGCGACCGCAACGCCCCCAACGCTCGTGGCCGGCTCCACATGGCCCGCCGATGAATCGGTGCTCTTCCCCGCCGTGCGTGCGTGGTGCGCAGCGCATCCAGACGCTCGTTGCATCGTCGCACCGCATGAACCAACGGCCGCGCACCTGGCACCCATCGAGACGTGGGCGCGTGACGCCGGCCTCCCCTGTACCCGACTTGGCGCGGCCGAGCAGCAGGCCATGCCGTCCGAC
This sequence comes from Gemmatimonadaceae bacterium, assembly GCA_025453875.1. Classification (GTDB taxonomy): domain Bacteria; phylum Gemmatimonadota; class Gemmatimonadetes; order Gemmatimonadales; family Gemmatimonadaceae; genus JAABRT01. Next base: position 29,368 of record JALOPN010000006.1, read on the forward strand.
GGATGGCGTATTCTGCTCGTCGATCGGATCGGTGTGTTGGGCGATCTCTACGCGCTCGCCGACGTCGCATTTGTGGGAGGCGGCTTCCACGACGCCGGATTGCATTCGGTGCTCGAACCCGCCGCGTTCGGCGTGCCCGTGCTCTTCGGACCCAGGCACCGCAACGCACGCGAAGCGGGCGAGCTGGTGCAGCGCGGCGGTGCGCTGGTCGTGACGAGCGCGGACGACCTGCGCGACACGCTGACGCGGCTCACCACCGACGTCGAGGCACGACGGACGCGCGGCGCCGCCGCGCGCGCGCTCGTGCAGGAGGGACTCGGCAGCACCGCGCGCAGCTGCGCGTTGGTGGAATCACTGGTGGCGCGCCGGCGCCGCTCGAGCCGCTGACCACGGGCGCACCCATCGCGCCCGTGCGTGCGTCAGCGCCGCAATCCCGCCGGCGTCCAGGTCAGTGCGACGGCGAGGGCGTCTCCACCGAAGTAGTCGCTCCCACTGAACAACGCCGACACACGTGCCGACAGGCGTCGGTTGAAGTTGAAGCTCGCGCCCACGTCGAAGTTGAGCGAGACATCGGATTCGCTCCGACCACGCGGTGAGCAGCTGGAGCAGAAGTCGATGCTCGCCCGCGGATGGACGAATGGCGTGAGCGCCATGCCGTCTTCGAGCTCGAACGTGTGCCCGAGTGCGGCGCCGATGGGCACGCGCAGACTGCTGCGTCCGTCAGCGATCGCCAGGCCGGCACCAGCGGTGAGCAACACGTCGAGCGGCTGCTCGCGATCGGCACGCGCCAACTGCTTGCCGAGGTGCCCGGCCGCGAAGAGCGTCGTATTGCCACGCCCCGCGTTGGGGTCATACAACCCGATGTCGAAGCCGCCGTGCATGTCGCCGCTGATGAGCTCACGCCACTGGCCGAGCAGCATCGTCCCGCGACCACCCACGAGCGCCGCGGTGAACTCGCGCTCCACCACGGTTGGCACCTGCAGCGCGGGATAGCTGAGCGCCTGCGCGCGCAGCGTCCGTCCCACGGGCGCGAGCAGCGCGCTCGCACTGGCACACACGGTCAGCGTGAAGGCGCGCGCAACGCGCAGGCGAACGGACAACATGGACGCAGCAGTCATGCACGACTCCAGTGAGGATCAGGGAACGGACTCTTCGATTCTACGTGCGGCGACCAGCGGGGTTCCACACCATCGGCTCGCCAATGTGACGAAGAGCACACGGCAGACCGTGTGCTCTTCGTCCCATCGCAATCGTGCGGAGGCGGCGAACCGCTCAGGCGATGGCCGACGCTTCCTCGGTCACGACACGCACGGTGTCGTCAACGACCTGCAGGAAGCCACCCGAGACGCGGAAGCGCTTGAGTCCGTCATTCGCCTGCACCTGCAGCGTGCCCGTGCCAAGCAGCGTCATGAGCGGCGCGTGCATGGGCAGGATGCCCATTTCGCCGTCGAAGGCGGGCGCCGTCACCGACGACGCCGTGCCTTCGTACAGCACCTGCTCGGGGGAGATCACCGAGACCTGAAGCGCGGCCACGATGTCCTCAGCCCTGCAGCTTCTTCGCGTTGGCCACGACGTCTTCCACGCCGCCGGCCATGAAGAACGCCTGCTCGGGGAGCTTGTCGAACTCGCCCTGGCAGATGCGCTCGAACGACGAGATCGTCTCGTCGAGCTTCACATACTTGCCGGGGATGCCCGTGAACTGCTCGGCGACGTGGAACGGCTGCGACATGAAGCGCTGCAGACGGCGCGCCCGACCCACGATGCGCTTGTCCTCTTCCGAGAGTTCGTCCATGCCAAGGATCGCGATGATGTCCTGCAGTTCCTTGTAGCGCTGCAGGATGCGCTGCGTCTCGGACGCGACCTTGTAGTGACGCTCGCCGATGTACTGGGCGTCGAGGATGCGCGACGTCGAGTCGAGCGGGTCCACGGCGGGGTAGATGCCGAGCTCGGTGATCTTGCGGTTGAGCACGACCGTGGCGTCGAGGTGCGCGAACGCCGTGGCCGGCGCCGGGTCGGTGAGGTCGTCGGCGGGCACGTAGATGGCCTGCACCGAGGTGATCGAGCCCTCACGCGTCGACGTGATGCGCTCCTGCAGTTCACCCATCTCCGTGGCGAGCGTGGGCTGGTAACCCACGGCGCTCGGCATGCGACCGAGCAGCGCCGAGACTTCCGAGCCGGCCTGCGTGAAGCGGAAGATGTTGTCGATGAACACGAGCACGTCCGACTTCTCCATGTCGCGGAAGTATTCCGCGACCGTGAGGCCGGCGAGGCCGACGCGCAGGCGCGCTCCCGGCGGCTCATTCATCTGCCCGTAGATCAGCGCCACCTTGTCGAGAATGCCGGCTTCCTGGAACTCGAGGTACAGGTCGTTGCCCTCGCGCGTGCGCTCGCCCACGCCGCAGAACACCGACTTGCCGCCGTGCCCCTTGGCCACGTTGTTGATGAGCTCCTGGATGATGACCGTCTTGCCCACGCCGGCACCGCCGAAGAGACCGATCTTGCCACCCTTCACGAACGGGGCGACGAGGTCGATGACCTTGATGCCCGTTTCGAAGACTTCCGTCTTGGGCTCGAGCGCCACGAAGTCGGGGCGCTTGCGATGAATCGGCCAGCGTTCGGCGTCGGCCGGAATCGGCGCGCCATCGTCAACGGGCTCGCCGAGCACGTTGAGGATGCGACCGAGCGCCGGCGCGCCCACGGGCACGGAGATCGCCGCGCCGGTGTCCATCACTTCCATGCCGCGCACGACACCGTCGGTGCTCGACATGGCGACGGCGCGCACCTGATTGCGGCCGATGTGCTGCTGGACTTCCGCCGTCACCTTGACGTGCGACCCATCGGGTGCCGTGGTATCGATGCGGAGCGCGTTGTAGAGCTCGGGCAGGTGATCCGACTCGAACGCGACGTCGATGACGGGACCGATAACCTGAACGATCTTGCCGACGGCATGCGTCGGGGCGGCGGTCGTGGCCATGGCTATATCAGGCGAAAAGGAGAAAGTGCGAAATGAACAAAGGACACGAATCCGCGATCAGCCCTGCAGCGCCGCAGCGCCGCCGACGATTTCGGCGATTTCCTGCGTGATCTGCGCCTGGCGCGCGGAGTTGTACGTACGCTTGAGCAGCGTGAGCATATCGCTCGCGTTGTCCGTGGCGTTCTTCATGGCCGTGCGGCGCGCGCTCTGCTCGCCGGCCGCCGTCTCGACCAGCGCGCGATACACGAGGTTGCGCACGTAGGCCGGCAGCAGCGCTTCCACGATCACGTCGGCGTTGGGCGCGAGCAGGAAGTCGCGCGGCGCGCCCTGCGACGCGGGTGGCACGACCGGCACCACCTGCTCGGTGGACGGCGGCGTCGACAGCGCCGACTTGAACTTCGCGTAGGTGATGTGCACGGCGTCGAGCTCACCCTTCGCGAAGCGATCGGTGAGACCGTCGATGATGCTCGCCGCGTCGGCGGCACTCGGACGATCACCGATGTCGATGCGCTCGTTGGTGATGGTGCGGCCGAGATACTTGAAGAACGCCACACCCTTCTTGCCCACGATGTGCAACTCGACGGACGCACCCTGCCCTTCGAGCTCAGCAATGCGCGCGCGCGCTTCGCGGATGAGGTTGGTGTTGAAGGCACCACACAGTCCGCGGTTCGCGGTGAGCAGCACCAGCGCCACGCGCTTCGTCGCCGTCGGCTGTCGCAGCAGCGGAAACCGCTCGGCGATCTCCGGGCGCACGAGGCGCGCGAGCACATCGCCGAGCGCGAGCGCGTACGGTCGCGCCGACGCCACCCGGTCGGTCGCCCGCTTCATCTTGCTGGCCGCCACCATTTCCATCGTGCGCGTGATCTTGCGCGTGTTCTCGACGGACTTGATGCGACCCTTGAGTTCGCGTCCCTTGGCCATTCGTCAGGTTGGTGGCAGACGCTTACTTGGCGGAGAACGTGGCGTTGTACGCCTCGATACCGCGCTTGAGATCGGCTTCCGTCTCCTTCGAGAGGGCCTTGCTCGTGCGGATCGTGTCGCCCACCTGCGGATACTGCGCCTTCATGAACGGGTGGAAGCCGGACTCCCACTCGCGCACGCGGTTGGTCGGCACCGTGTCGAGGAAGCCGTTGGTCACCGCGTAGATCACCATGACCTGCTCTTCGACCGAGAGCGGCTGGTACTGACCCTGCTTCAGCACTTCCACCGTACGCGCGCCGCGCTCCAGCTGGCGCTTGGTCGCGGCGTCGAGGTCGGACGCGAACGCGGCAAAGGCTTCCAGCTCGCGGAACTGCGCGAGGTCGAGGCGAAGACGGCCAGCCACGCTCTTCATGGCCTTCGTCTGCGCCGAGCCACCCACGCGCGACACCGAGATGCCGACGTTCACGGCCGGACGAACACCGGCGTTGAAGAGGTCCGTCTCGAGGAAGATCTGACCGTCGGTGATCGAGATGACGTTCGTCGGGATGTAGGCCGACACGTCACCGGCCTGCGTTTCGATGACGGGGAGCGCGGTGAGCGAGCCACCCGGCTTGAAGATCGTCACGCCATCCACCACGCCCTCGTCTTCGCGCAGCTTGGCCGCGCGCTCGAGCAGACGCGAGTGGAGGTAGAACACGTCACCCGGATACGCTTCGCGGCCCGGCGGACGACGGAGCACGAGCGAGAGCTGGCGATACGCGGCGGCCTGCTTCGTGAGGTCGTCGTACACGCAGAGCGTCGGCTTGCCCTCGTGGTACATGAAGTACTCGGCCATCGCGCAGCCCGAGTACGGCGCGATGTAGAGCATGGGCGCCGGGTCGGAGGCGTTCGCGGCGACGACGATCGTGTACTCCATCGCGCCCGCTTCCTTGAGGCGCTCCACGACGCTCGCCACGGTCGAGGCCTTCTGACCGATGGCGACATACACACAGATGACGCCCTGCCCCTTCTGATTGATGATCGTGTCGATCGCGATGGCCGTCTTGCCGGTGGCGCGGTCACCGATGATGAGCTCACGCTGACCGCGACCGATCGGGATCATGCTGTCGATGGCCTTGATGCCGGTCTGCAGCGGCTCCTTCACGGGCTGACGCACGATGATGCCGGGCGCCGGCGATTCCACCTTGCGCGTGGTCGTGGCGACGATGTCGCCGAGGCCGTCGATCGGACGACCGAGCGGATCGACGACGCGGCCGATCAGGCCGGGGCCCACCGGCACTTCGAGCACGCGCCCGGTGCGGCGGGCCTCGTCGCCTTCCTTCAGCTTGAGGTAGTCGCCGAGAATGACGGCACCGATGTTGTCTTCTTCGAGGTTGAGCGCGAGGCCCGTGATGGACTCACCCGTCTCCGAGGCGGTGATCTCGAGCATCTCGCCGGCCATCACCTTGCCGAGGCCGTAGATGCGCGCGATACCGTCCTTCACCTCGAGCACCGTACCGACTTCGTCGATGTCGAGTTCGCTCAGGTCGGCGGCTTCGATTTCGCGAAGCAGGATGTCCTTGATTTCGCCGGGACGAAGTGCGGTCTGCGTGGCCATGGGATCGGGCGGAAAGTGACTCGAGAAATGGATCGATAACGGCGGACGGAACTCTCGCACGCGCGGGCGGGTAAGCGCTCTCGCGGGAGGCGGGCGCCGGGCGCCGACCGCACCGAAACGTCCGGAGGTCGACGGCGTCGCCGAGGGTACCGGGAAAGGTACCGCGTCAATTCGGGCACAGCTTGTGAAAAATATCACAAGACCCGAAGAGCGGGCAACCCGCCCCCGGTGGCCCTAGGCCAGCGGCGCCTCGCTGACGGCCGTCTCCCCCACCGCCGCGTCGGCCGCCTCCTCCTGCTGCTGCAGGAAGCGCTCCAGCAAGTCCACGGTGCGCAGCCGGCTCAAGCTGCTCGCGCGGGCACCCACCAGCCGCTGCGTCGTGCCCGACAGGTGCGACGAGCTGGCAAAACCGAGCACCGCCGCCACGTCGCGCACGTCGAACCCCGGGTTCTTGGCGAGCTCCGCCGCGGCCAGCACCCGCACGAGATCGATCACGCGCTTGAGTGTGGGTGCGCGCCCGGCGGCAAACGAACGCGACAGGTGCTCCCGCGACATGCCCTGTTCCTGGGCCAGCTGCTCGGTGCGTACCGGACGACCCGCCCGCCGCACCAGACTGCGCCACACCTGCCGCTGCAGCGTGCTCTCGAGACCGAGCACCGCCGGCGGCTCGGCCAACGCCCGATCGAACCTCGGCGTGAACCCGCGCTGCTGCAGCAGCACACGCGTGGCCGAATCGTCGACGCCCTCCACGAGCACGTCGGCGCAGCCGCATTCGATGGCGCGCGCCACCATGGGCGCGTCGGTGGGGAGCAGCGCGGTGATGAGGAAAAACGGCGCCGACGGAAAATCTTCGGCCAGCGGCAGCACGGCCGACACCTCGTCGCCCACCCCGCCGTCAAGGATCACGGCATCGATCAGCTGTGTCGTGAGCGTGTGCTGCAGCTCATCGCGTGTCTTCACGGCGATCAGCTGCGCGCGCCGCCGAGGAAACGCCGTGCGCACGAGCGAGCGCGCACGATCGCGTCGCAGCATCGTGCAGAGCACCGGCGCCGGTGCGCTGGTGGCGTCAGCCACCGGCCACCTCATCGACGGGCGCACGCACCACGCGCCGCGTCTGTCGCGACGACTCCGCTTGCACCATCTCGTGCGCGCGCACGAGCACGGCCCGGGCATTCGCGTAGCTGATGAGCTTGGTCGCATCCTCGAAGCGCACCCAGCGACAGGCCGTGATGCCTTCGTCGCGTTGCGGATTCGTGCGACGATGATGCGTGCGCATGAGGTAGAAGTGACACACCTTGTGCACGAGCTTGCCGCGAAAGCGGAAGAACCAGTCGATCGTCTCGATCGCGCCGTCCACGCGCAACGCGCCGAGTCCGGTTTCTTCTTCGACCTCGCGCACCGCGGCCTGCTCGGGTGCTTCGCCCGCTTCGAGATGTCCCTTGGGAAATCCCCAGTTCCGATAGCTGTCGCGAATGAGGAGGAAGAACGGTTCACCATCCTGCACGCGATAGACGATCCCACCGGCCGACGTTTCGAGCGTGGCGCGATCACGCGCGGCCGCGCGCGCGCTGCGCACCGGCGACTCGTCGGGGCTCGACGCGCTCACCGCCGATTCCGCCGGCGGTGTCACGTCGCCTGCCGCCGCGGTAGCGACCGGGTCCGCCGGCGCGACATCGGTGGCGCGCCGTTCGTTCGGCGGCGGCTCGACGGGGGTCGCCTCGGACACGTTCACACGACGTGCACCACGGCGCGGCCCTTTGCGTCGACGGCGCGAGCGTGACTTGCGCGCGGCCGACGTCGCGCCCTCGCGCCCCGGCTCGACGGCGGCTGCTGTCACGGGTCGCCGTGCACTCGTTTCGGCGGTCGATGGAGCCGCCGTGTCCGATGCAGACACCGTGGCCGCCGGACGCGCGCCGCGACGACGGCCGCGTCGCCGCCGCCGTCGCTTGCGATCGTCGGACGGCTGCTCGCTCACGCCGCCGGCTCGAGTGTGGGACGCCCTTCGATGAACTGGCGCACGAGCGGATCGTCGGTCTGCTGGATCTCGTCCACCGTCCCCACCCAACGCGCGCGCCCTTCGTACAGCATCGCGATGCGCGTGCCGACACGATAGGCACTGCGCATGTCGTGCGTGATCACGATGCCGGTCACGCCCAGCTGATCACGCATGCGCACCATGAGTTCGTCGATCACCGCCGAGGTGACCGGATCGAGACCGGTGGTGGGCTCATCGTACAGGATGTACTTCGGACGCAGCGCGACCGCGCGCGCGATACCGACGCGCTTGCGCATGCCGCCGGACAGCTCCGCCGGAAAGCGATGCGCCACATCGTCGAGATCGACGATGCGCAGCGATTCTTCCACGCGCGCCGCGATCTCCTTGTCACTCAGGATGCCCTGCTTGCGCAGTCCCATCGCGACATTTTCGCCGATGGAGAGTGAATCGAAGAGCGCCGCGAACTGAAACACGTAGCCGATCTTCGATCGCAACTGCACGAGTTCGCGTCGCGACAGCGTATCGACGCGCACATTGTCGACCCACACTTCGCCGGCGTCGGGTTCGAGCAGACCGACGATGTGCTTGATCGCGACGGACTTGCCGGTGCCGGAGTAGCCGATGATCACCATCGTCTCCCCCTCGCGCACGTCGAGCGAGAAGCCCTGCAGCACCTTCTTCTGGCCGAAGGCCTTGTAGACGTTCTTGAGCTGGATCATGAGCGCGGGGAGCGGGCGAGTCACGTGACATCACGAATATGTCCGTCCGGCGCGCCGCTGGCCAGCGCGTGACGCAGACGCGCGGCACACCAAACGCACCGCGCCCCCCGTCGAGAGGCGACGGAGGGCGCGGTGCAGCAGCGGGCCGCGGGTGCGTTACGCGGCGAAGGAGCCGAGCGCGCGCCCCACATCGCCTTCGCGGAGCCGCTTGAGTGCACGGTCGCGCAGCTGGCGGACACGCTCACGTGTGACACCCAGCATGGAACCGATTTCCTCGAGCGTGTGCTCGCGGCCGCCTTCGAGCCCGAAGTAGAGACGCAGCACCTTCGCATCACGCGGCGGCAGCGTCCCGAGCGCGGCTTCGATTTCGTCGGTGAGGAAGCGGTTCATGGCTTCCTCTTCGGCGTCCGGCATTTCATCGGCCACGAAGCGCTCGATGAGCGAGCGATCGCCATCAGGGTCCATGGGCGCGTCGAGGCGCACGTCGCCGGTGTTGAGCGCGGCGAGCGACTGCACGACGTCGACGCTGAGGCCAGTCACCTGCGAGAGCTCTTCGGGCGACGGCTCGCGACGCAGCTTCTGGCGGAGGATTTCCGACGCCTTGATGATGCGCGAGAGATCGGCCGTGCGGTTGAGCGGCACACGCACCGTGCGCCCCTGACGCGCGAGCGACGACAGGATCGCCTGACGAATCCACCACACGGCGTACGAGATGAACTTCACGCCCTGATCGGGATCGAACTTGCGGGCGGCCGTGAGCAGACCCACGTTGCCCTCGCCGATCAGATCGATGAGCGGCAGGCCGCGGTTCTGGTACTTCTTGGCCACGGAGATCACGAAGCGCAGGTTGCGCTTGACGAGCTCCTGAAGTGCGTCCTGATCGCCGGCGCGGATCTTCTTGGCCAGCTCGATTTCCTCCGCGCCCTTGAGGAGCGGATACGTGCTGACTTCGTAGAGGTACTGATCGAGGATGTCGCGTTCCGGCTCGGAGGGTGCAATCCCGGCCGGGGTTGCACGACGCCGCTTGCGCTTGGCCTCAGTGGTCATGGTCTATCCTTGTCGGCGCCTCGGCGCCGTGACAGAAAAGTCGGGGAGTGAACTGGCTCGTCCCCGGTGACACGCGCCGGCCCGCTCGGACGTTGAACGCGCGACAGGCGGCTGCGAGCAGGAACCGGGGCCAGCCCGACAAGATACCCCAAATCGCGGGAATCGCCAGCCGAGCCGTTGGGACGGTGTCGTGGAGCGTGAACGCCTCGCTTGACGAAGAACATACACCCCACTACTCTTCGCGGTTCCTGACGCCTGCGCTGCCGCATCGGAGGTCCCGTTCTGCGGGTCCACGGCGGGCGGGAGTCGGTGCCGGGGGCGTAGCTCAGTTGGGAGAGCGCTTGAATGGCATTCAAGAGGTCAGGGGTTCGATTCCCCTCGCCTCCATGCCGCCGGCGTCTGGACAGATCGGGCGTCGGTGTGGTGTGGCTCTGTCGTTTCGGCGGCGGAGAGCACCCCGGGCAACATGCGGGAATAGCTCAGTTGGTAGAGCACAACCTTGCCAAGGTTGGGGTCGCGGGTTCGAGTCCCGTTTCCCGCTCTGGACGTAGTGGCAGTATGCAGCGGACGTACCGGTGCCGACCGGCTGCGTTCGCGACGTGTGACCGGGTCGTTAGCTCAGTTGGTTAGAGCGCCACGTTGACATCGTGGAGGTCACAAGTTCGAGTCTTGTACGACCCATCCGCACGACAACGGCAGGTAGCGGGGCAGCAGGTGCCTGGTTATCTTCCGATGCTCTCCGGTCGTCGCCTTGCGACGCGCTCGGTGAGTGCAAGCGCCTGTAGCTCAATTGGATAGAGCATCTGACTACGGATCAGAAGGTTGGAGGTTCGAGTCCTTCCAGGCGCGCTTGCAACGGCCCGCAGCAGTATCGCGGGCCGCGTGGTTTTCGGGGCGTAGCTTAGCCCGGTAGAGCGCCTGCTTCGGGAGCAGGAGGTCGCTGGTTCAAATCCAGTCGCCCCGACTGAATACGACAACGGTGGAAGTCCTTGTTTACCAAGGATTTTCGCCGTTTTTCGTTGGCGGTGGATTCGGCCGGCAGCCCGCGACTAGGGCGGGCGTGCGGCCAAAGTGCCTCAGAATCCTCGCAGACGGCCTCAGCAGTGCCCTTCAAGGGACCCGCCACCGGGGTCGGCCCACGCTGCCGGTACTCTGCCATGTGGCATCCGAGGTGGTCGGCCGCACGCCTAGGCCCCCTCGGGCACCGACCGCGCAGCGGCAGACGGGTATGGGCCCAATCGTCGCCTGCGACTGATGCCCGTCTCCTCGCCACCGTCCCGACGAACCGCTCACCCCCGAACCGTCAGTGCCTTGCTAGCCTTCTGGAGGCGCGCCCGAAGCGCCTCGATCACCACGGCGCGCGCCGCCTCCTCGGCCGCGCCCTCGAGGTCCCCGTCGGTGATCGCCGGAGCGCCGCCGAGGAGCAGGCAGAAGGCATCAATGCGCTATCGCATGATCTGCACCAGCCGCTGGTCTCGCGTGCCACGGAACGCGGGATAGGCGATCCACAACGATTCGTTCGGCGAACTCCCTGCACACGACCCGACGCGCCGGAGTCGGCCATTTAGCTGAATCGTGCGGACCCTCCTCGGGTCGAGCGCGTAGCGCACGAGGTGGCGGCGATGACGGTGCAGATCGATACCCAACGGCAGCATATCCGTCGGCACGGCTGTGTACTCGCACTTGCCCTGGCTCGGAGGAGCCTCGATGCCCGTGTGAGATTCGGAGTCCCCGATGACTTGAAGTCATCCGATTTCTGAGTAACGCCACTCGATGCCTCCGCGCAGGCTATTCTCCAACCGGGCGCTGCGTAGCACTCGTGCGCGTGCGATGGGCGGCGCATGGGGGGGAACGCGAGGCACTCTCGTAAGTGAATTGAGATGGACTTGACCCGATTTCGTGGACGCCTGACTCGCCCTAGAATAGGGGCGGAGGTGGGCTATGGGATCGAGCAAGAAAGCGGTCCGACGCGAGCGTCGGACGTTCAGTGCCGAGTTCAAGGCGGAAGCCGTCCAGCTCGTGGCCGCGCGGCGTGCGACGGGCGCCACGCTCGCGCAGGTGGGCCGGGAACTCGACGTGCGCCCCGACCAGCTGCGCGCGTGGGTGCGCCTCCAGCGGGAGGCGGCCGCGACCGGGCTGGCCGTCACGGGGGAGACGCCGGAGCAGGAGATTCGGCGCTTGCGGCGAGAGGTGGCGACCTTGCGCCAGGAGCAGGCGTTCGTAAAAAAAGTGGCGGTGTACTTCGCGAAAGAGTCGCGATGAGGTGCGCCGTGATCGCTCGCCATCGGGGCGAGTTCCCTGTGCGACTCATGTGCCGGGTCCTCGAGGTCTCGGTGGCGGGCTTCTACGCCTACCTCCAGCGGCCGGAGAGCTGGCGCGCGGTGATCGACGACGTGCTGCTGGCCCACGTGCGCATCGCGTTTGCCGCGAGTGGGGCGACCTACGGCGCGCCGCGGGTGCATCAGGAGCTGCGCGCCGCCGGGCTGCCGACGAGCACCAAGCGCGTCGCCCGCCTGATGCGGGCCGACGGACTCGTGGCGCGCCCACGCCGTCGACGCCGTGTCGTGACGACGGACTCGAATCACCACGAGCCCATCGCGCCGAATCGGCTGGCGCGCGCGTTCGACATCAACGGCGTGGCGCTGAATCGGGTGTGGGTCGGCGACATCACGTACGTACCGACGCGCGAAGGCTTCCTGTACTTGGCGACCGTGCTGGACCTCGCGTCCCGTCGCTGCGTCGGGTGGGCGATGCGTGACAGCATGGAGGTCGACCTGGTGACGAGCGCGCTGCGCATGGCGCGCGACGCGCGGCGACCGGCCGCCGGCTTGATCTTTCACTCGGATCGCGGCGGGCAAGGCGGAATCAACCGGTCGTCGCAACGCCTTCAACCGAGAGGTGTTTATGGGGCGACCCGCAGGATGGATGAAGCAACTGACTGGACGGGAGGCGATGCGCTCTCCTGGGGCACCTTCGCTCCGGCGAGAAGTCGAGCGTCAGTTCTGGGCCCAGATTGCCACGGGGATCACGAGCGAAAAGGCCGCCGAAGCC
>JALOPN010000077.1 GCA_025453875.1 Gemmatimonadaceae bacterium
GCCAGATCGCGCGCGGTCAGTTCGAGGCGCGAATACCCGTACGTCGCGCCACGGTCATCGAGCGCCCACCGCCAGTCGCGCATGCACAGTGGCGCAAACACCGCCGAATCGAGCACCGCGTGCAGGGGCGCACCGGCCGCCGCCTGCACCACGTGGCTCACGAGCTGCGCCCCCACGTTGCTGTACCGGAACGTTGTCCCCACCGGCTCGCTCAGCGGCTGCCCGCGCACGAACGCCCCCGCGTCGCCACGGCCGCGCTCGTAGAACTGCGCCTCGCCGCGCCCCGCCGCGAGTCCCGACGTGTGCGTCATCAGGTGACGGAGCGTGATCGCCTGCTTCGGCCCAGACGTGAACTCGGGGAAGTACCGTCCTACCGGCACGTCGAGCCCCGTCCAGACGCCGCGATCGAGCAACACGCCGACGCCGAGCCCGGTGATCGCCTTGGTGATCGACTGCGGATTGAACGGCATCGCAAAGCCCGGCGACGTCCATTCGTGCACGACGCGACCATCGCGCACGATCAGGAACGCGTCGCTCTGCAACGCGACAGCGGCCCGCTGCAGCGAATCGATCGTACGGTCGGGAATACCGACGGACGATGCCGCGACAGTCGACATCGGCGTGCACGCCGTCGCGTCGGGAGGTGACGCAACTGGCGTGGCGACACGTCCGCCGGCGCAGGCGCTCACTCCACCGGCAATGGCAAGGAGTCGAACCGCGCAGAGCAGACGCATCAGCATCGGAAAGTGACGGTGGGAGCGCGACCATGGCACAGCGACTCCCGAGATAGTGTCGCGTGATGGGCGCGTCCGCCAGTGCGCGACGGATTGACCGAAGTCCGCGACGCGCGCCGCTCCCTACGCCACGAACGCAATCGCCGCCGTCGGGGTCGCGACCAGCCGTGGACCGAAACTCGTGATATCCGGCAGCGTCGCGTTTTCGTGCGCCCGGATCTGCGCGGCCGTCGCGTGCGGCTTGTCGTGCGTGGTGTGCGCGTCGGCCGCGATGCACACGCCATAACCCAGCGCCGCGGCACGACGACACGTCGTGTCCACGCAGAACTCGCACGCGTAGCCGGCGATCACCACCTGCCGCACGTCGTGTGCGTCGAGCAGCGCCTGCAACGAGGTGCGCAGGAACGAGTCGGGCGTCGTCTTGCGCACGACGTGATCGCCGGCGACGGTCTCGAGCCCCGTCGCCAACTGCCATCCGTCGCTGCCATGAGCGAGCGCCGTGCCCTCGCGTTCGTGCTGCACGAACACCACCGGGCGACCAGCCGCCCGCGCCGCACGCGCCAGCGTGTTGATGCGCTCGATCACCGCGTCCGCTTCGAACGGACGCGGTGCCGGCGCGAAGAGCGCCTCCTGCACATCGATGATGAGCAATGCCGTCGACATGACCGCCAGCCTCGAGGACGAAGAACCGCGCCGCGCAGCTTACGGCGCGCCGAGCGGCGACTTGAACACCGCCGCGTCCGGAACACCGAACGTTACGCTGTTGATCGTGATCACGACATCACCCTGTCCATTGTTCTGGATGATGCGCGTCGGCACCTTGCGCCCCTCGAACGCCTTGTAGTCGCTGAACACCGAGCGGACCTCGGTGCCCGAGACCTGACGGACCGTCCCCAGACGCACCCCGGTCGCCGCGTCGAAGTACTCCGCCAGCTGCTGCCCCGTCGAGGACGTCACCGCCACCTTGTACGCATCCACGCCGGCGAACGTCTCGCGCCCCACCACTTCGGCTTTCGCGTAGCGCGACGGATCGAGGAAGTGCGCGCCATCCTTCTGCGTCTCGGCGAGTTCCTTCTCCTCTTCCGGTGACATGCGCTGCGGCGGCCCGCCCTGCACCATCCAGCCGCGCTCCCCATCGAAGCCGTTGTCGATGGTCACAACGCCGAGGTCGATCATCAGACGCGTCTTGTTGGGCAGTGCCGAATGACGCGTGTAGCTCCCCGACAACCCGGCGAACGTGATGTCGGCGGTCCCGGTCTCCGTGCGCCCCTGCACGCCGCGCCACGCGTCACGGCCGCCTACCGCTTCGGCGAAACGATCGTACACCTGGGCGACGGTCGGCAGCTGCGCCGAGGCGAGCGTGGGGGCCAACAGAAGACCTACGGTAACAGCGGTACGGATCAGGGCGTGCATGGGAACTCCGAGGCGCAGAGGGAGGACCGAACGGATCGTCTCGTCCCTACGCGCCGTGCGGCGCGTGGTTTCCGGCGCTCCGCAGGCGCGGCGCACGGCCTCAGCGCCACAACATCAGCGGCAGCAGCCCCCACAGCGCCAGCGTCGCACACCACTGCAGCGCTCCCAACAGGAGCAGCAGGTCGACGACGGCACCGCGGCCTCGCACACCGGTCCGAAGCCGCTGCCGGAGTCCCACGAGCACCGCCACGGGCAACGCGCCGCTCACCACGGCCATCAGGACGTTCGCAACCGTCGGATCTCCGATCGCGAGCGCGGGCTCGCGCAGATACAGCAGCGGCGTCACAAACAGGCACCAGACGGCGAGCGTCGGCCAGCGAAGTGGCTCGAGCGCCCACGCGCCGCGTCGCCATGCGCCCACGCAGCGCACGGTCCCCCACAGCAGCAACGCGCTCACGGCGAGCACCCCCACGAGCGCGCCCATCCAGCGCCCGATCACACCCACGCGCGATACGCGCTCGTGGGTGCGCAGACCGTCGCTCACGATTGGTGTGCCGTCGGCAGCGCGTGACAGCACGTGTGTCGCCTCCAATCGACCGGGCAGCCGGAATAGCGCGCCGCCGACCGGGTCGAGTCGGCGTGACGTTCCCGGCAACGGTGTCAGTTCGAGCTGGGCACCGGTCCAGCGGACGCGCGCCACGCCGCCGAGCGCATCGAGATAGGCGAACTGTTCGAAGCGGTTGGGACGGATCAGGTACCAGCCTTCCCACGCGCGCACCTTGATCGACGGCGCCGCACGCGGCGCGGCGGTGGTTCGCGGGACATCGAGTGCCATCGCGAACAGGGAATCCACCCGATCCCATGGCGCGTTCTCGGGGTCGATGTTGTACGACGCAAAGAACGCTCGCTGCGAGTCCGGATACAGACACAGAATCGCGCGAAACGTACCGATGTTGCCCAGGTGACAGTGTCCGATGCGCCCCCAGCGTTCACGACGCATGAGACCCAGCCCGTACCCGGCCGCGAGTCCGGCGCGCGCGGCGTCCGTGGTCGTGGGCACGGCCATCGCGCGCAGGAGCGTCGAATCGACCAACGAGCGTCCCGACACCACGCCGTCGCTCATCAGGAAGCGCGCCAAGCGCGCCATGTCGGCAGCCGTGGTCGTGAACTGACTCGCCGGCCGCACCGGAATGGCGTAGGCATCGTGTGGAGCGCCGGTGTCGAAGTGCCCCATGGCCATCGTCGTATCGGCGTTCACGCCACCGTACGAGGTGAACCGGAACGTGCTGCGGTGCATGCCAAGGGGTGCCA
This sequence comes from Gemmatimonadaceae bacterium, assembly GCA_025453875.1. Taxonomy (GTDB): domain Bacteria; phylum Gemmatimonadota; class Gemmatimonadetes; order Gemmatimonadales; family Gemmatimonadaceae; genus JAABRT01. Next base: position 3,459 of record JALOPN010000077.1, read on the forward strand.
GCAACGTGCGATCAAGCCATGCTTCATAGCGCTCGCCCGTCATTCGCTCGATGAGCAGACCCAGCAGGAGGTAGCTCGTGTTGGAATACGAGAAGCGATCGCCGGGTCGATGACGAACGCGCACGATGGGCTCGTTGCCCAATCCGGTGATCAGCGCTGCATTCGGATCACCACGCACCGTGAAGACCTGCCGCAGCCGTGCATCATCGAGTCCACCCGTGTGATCGAGCAGATGGCGTACGCGCAGCGGTGACTGCGCCGCCCACGGGTTCTGCACCGTGATGTCGGGGAGCACGAGGTGCACCGGATCGTCGAGCGATACGCGTCCTTCGGTGATCAGTGCCAGCACGCCAGTGGCGAGGAGCGTCTTCGCCACCGAACCCACGTGCACGCGTTGCGACGGCGTCATCGCCGTGCCGCGCGACGCGTCGCGGATACCAGCCGCGCCAACGCGCACCGTATCGGGCGTGACCAGCGCCCACGTGACCCCCGTGAGCCGCGTCTCCGCGAGCGCCCGCGTCACGCGCGCGTGCAGCGAGGTATCGGCGGGCGCTTGGGTCGGTGAAACCGATTGGGCAACCATCGGTCGCGCGCACGCAAGCAGACAGCCAAGCCACACGGCGCGCGCACCTGCAGTGGACAGCGACATGCGCGACCCTACGCGCGCGGCGCCCCGGTGGCTCCGCGAACCGCTCGACGGCGGACGAGCGGCGCGCGGCGCGGGACGAACGGCGCGTCAGCCCCCTTCACCTGCCGCCGTCACGTGGAAGAGCCCCCACCCGTGCCCGTCCGGATCGACGAAGCTGTGCGAGTACATGAAGCCGAGGTCTTCTGGCGTGTCGTACGTCGTGCCGCCGGCGGCCAGTGCGCGCGCCACGAGCGAATCGACCTCGTCTCGGCTCGCACACGCGAGGTTGAGCAGCATTTCAACCGCCTGCGACGTGTCGCACACCGCCTTGGGTGTGAACTCGCGAAATCGCGTGTGCGTGCACAGCATCACGTGAATCGTGTCGCTGATGATGACGCACGCGCCGAGCGCGTCGGTCATTTCCGGGTGCAAATGAAATCCGAGCGCGGTGTAGAACGACGTCGCCCGTGCGAGATCGGCCACCGGAAGATTGACGTAGATCTGCTGCGGCATGGGACGTGGGGAGGTGGTGACGTCGTCACGTGACGCGCGAATGCGTCACGAGGTAAGCGACTTCTCGTAGAACACGTTGAAATCCGACGCCACGTACTCGCCGAAGGCGCCGCACGTCGTGAAGCCGTTGCGCACGTACAGCGCGTGCGCGGCATCGAACGCCGGCCCGCTGCCGGTCTCGAGAACGAGCCGAGTGTAACCTCGCTCGGTGGCCTCGCGTGCGATCGCGTCGAGCACGGCCTGCCCCACCCCACGACGCAGAAACGCATCGCGTGTGCGCATCGACTTGATCTCGCCCGTGTGCGCATCGAGCGCCTTGAGCGCCCCACACCCGGCCAACGCGCCATTCACCCACGCGGTGTAGAACGTCACCGACGGGGCGCGCAACCCATCGATCGCGAGTGCGTGCACTCCGCACGCCGGCGTGTAGGCGTGCATGCCGGCAAGATGTTCGGCGACGAGCGCCTGCACCTCCGACGACGACAGATCATCCTCGCGTACTGCAATCGACATGACGCGGCTCCTGGCAGGGTGCGACACGACTCCGGACGCCTGAAGCTAGGGCGCTGCCCGATTTCCGGCTGCACGCCAGCGCCGCCGCCCCCATCATTCCCACATGGCCACGCCGACCCCCGCCACCGCGCCCACGCTCCCGCCGCCCGACGACCCGCTCGTCGCCGACCTCGTCGCGCGGCACGACGCCGACCCCGAGCGTCGCTGGACCGAAACCGATGTCGTCGCCCTCGGCTACGATCCGTCGACCGTCCGACGCGCTTTCCGTCGCCACTTCGGCGTCACCTTCCTGCGGTACACGCGCCAGGCGCGCGTCGGCCGCGCCTTTCAGCACCTCGCTCGCACCCATCGCGTGATTGACGCGCAACTCACGGCCGGCTTCGAATCGGCCAGCGGCTTCCGCGACGCCTTCGCTCGTCTGCTCGGCGTCGCGCCACAGGATCTCGTACGCACGCACAGCCCGCTGCGTGCCGATTGGATCGACACCCCGCTCGGCCCCATGGTCGCGGTCGCGAGTGCGACGCAGCTGCACCTGCTCGAGTTCGCTGACCGCAAGGCGCTCCCGCGTGAACTGCAGCGGCTCGCGAAGGACGGCGGCGGTGCGCCCGCGCTCGGCACCACCGATGCCATCGCGCAGGTGCGCGACGAGCTCGCGGCGTACTTCGCGGGTCGTGGTGCGCACTTCGAGACGCCGTTCGTGATGGCCGGCACGCCGTTCACGCGCACCGTCTGGCGCGCGCTGCGCGAGATCCCGGCCGGCGAGACGCGCAGCTATCTCGACATCGCGCGCGCGATCGGGCGCCCCACGGCCACCCGCGCCGTCGCGCGTGCGAACGGCGCGAACCAGATCGCGATCGTCATTCCCTGCCACCGCGTGATCGGCGCCGACGGTTCGCTCACCGGCTATGGCGGCGGCCTGTGGCGCAAACAGCGACTCATCGCCGTCGAGGCGGCCTACGCCCCCGCCGGCCACGCCCTCGACCTCGGCCTGTGACCATGCAACGCGGCGACGCGGGATCGTGCCCGCGTCGCCGCACCCGTTGTTATCGCGTCGCCCAGGGCGCGCTGAGCCGCACCCGATCCCACCCGATCTGCAGCGTACCGCGCGCCGCGCCGCTCCCGGCGGCCGGCACGAGGGCAATGGCCAGACTCTCGAGCGACTCCGACGCCGTGGTCGCCGTGAGCGGAATGCGCGCGAAGTCCTTCGCCTTGTCGTACGCGCCCGCCATCACGGTCGCCGCGCCCGACGTCTCGGCCTGCAGGATGAGCGTCCAGCCGCTCGCTTCGGGCAACGCCATCACCACGTAGCGACCCTTCGGCACCGACTTGTCACCAATGGTGAGGTCCACGTCAGTCGTGAGCAGCGTGGCCGCGTTGGCACCGAGCCGCCACACGGTGCCGAGCGGCACAAGACCTTCGGTGTTGATGCGCCGTCCGCGCAGATGCGGCTGGCCGTAGTCGACGCGCATCACCTTGGGAGCACCGGCCGCGCGCTGCGCGGCGGTGTCGGCCAGCGTGAACGACACTTCCGCCGTCGCACGCGTGCTGGGCGCGGCGACGTACGCACCCGACTGCGCCGACAACGAACTCACCGTCAGGGCGGCGGCGGACACCAAACAGATCACTGAATAAGCAACAGGACGCACGGTCGAAGAGGCTGAAGTGAGTGTAGGACAGCGATTCGGAGCGCTGAAGTGTCGCGCACTCGGGCGGCGACGGGAAGGTGTCGCGAGCCAGGCGAGGCACTGCAGGACGCGAGGGGCGCGAGGAACGCGAGGGACGCGAGAACGGCAACGGCAACCGAGTTGGGGAAGACGAACCGAAGAAGAACTGAAGACAAATGAAGAAGAGCAACTCACCCCGGTACTGGGCGACAAGGTGCCCAGCCAGCCCTCGGGGCTGTTGCACTTCTTGAGTTTGTCTTCCCCTTCTTCGGTTCGTCTTCCCCAACTCGGTTGCCGTTGCCGTTCTCGCGTCCCTCGCGCCCTTCGCGTCTTCGCGTCCTGCGGTGCCCCGCCGTGCCCCCGCCGCCGGGCGTCCCGCGCCAACGATTGGACGCCCCCGACGCAGCGCCGCATGTTTGCACGCGACGCGACGACGTCGTCGCCGCCCTGACTCTCCCCGCCCGCCCACGATGCTCCGCGCTCTGCTCCTCCTCGCCCTGCTGCCGTCCGCACTCCACGCGCAGGGCCCCGTCGTCACCAATCCCGATAGCCTGTTCTCCGCCGTCACGTGGCGCTCCATCGGCCCGTTCCGCGGCGGCCGCTCCGTGGCCAGCACCGGCGTCATCGGCGACCCGAAGACGTACTACATGGGCACCACCGGCGGCGGCCTGTGGAAGACCGACAACATGGGCATCACCTGGCGCAACATCTCCGACGGTTTCTTCACGACGGCCACCATCGGCGCCATCGCGGTCGCGCCGAGTGATCGCAACGTCGTGTACGTCGGCACCGGCGAACACGCGCCACGCGGCGTGATGACGCACTCCGGTGACGGGGTCTATCGCTCCACCGACGCCGGCAAGACGTGGACGAAAGTGGGCCTCGAGGCCACGCGCCACATCGCGCGCATCGTCGTGCACCCCACCAACCCGGACGTGCTGCTCGTGGCCGCGCAGGGCGCGCTCTACGCCCCCAACGCCGAACGCGGTGTCTTCAAGTCCACCGACGGAGGCGCGACCTGGAAGCGCGTGCTCTTCGTGGACGAACGCACCGGCGCCGCCGAGCTTTCGATGGACGCCACCAATCCGCGCATTCTCTACGCCGCGATGTGGGAGCATGGTCGCAAGCCGTGGCAGGTCATCAGCGGCGGACCGGGCAGCGGACTCTGGAAGTCCACCGACATGGGCGAGACGTGGACGAAGCTCACCAGCGGACTACCCGACAAGATGGGCAAGATGGCCATCGCCGTCAGTCCGTCCGAACCCGAGCGTGTGTACGCGCTCATCGAGAGTGAATCCGAGGGCGACGCGCGCGGACTCTACGTCTCCACCAACGCCGGACGCAGCTGGTCGCAGGTCACCAACGATCCGCGCCTCGTGCAGCGCGCGTGGTACTACATCGAACTCTTCGTCGACCCGAAGAACTCGCAGCGCATCTACGTACTAACTCGGTGGCACGCACGGCGACTATCACGATCTGTGGATCAATCCGAACGATCCGGACAACTTCGTCATCTCCAACGACGGCGGCGCCGCCATCACGTTCGACGCCGGCAAGAGCTGGAGTTCGCAGGCCGTCATGCCCACGGGGCAGTTCTATCGCATCGCCGTCGACGATCGCTTTCCGTTCCGCATCTACGGTGGACAACAGGACAACACCTCCGTCGCGATCGCGAGTCGCGAACTCGGCGGCGGCGGCATCACGCCGTCGAGCTGGGCACCATCCGCAGGTGGCGAAAGCGCGTTCCTTGCCTTCGATCCGGCCAACCCGCGCTACGTCATGGGCGGCAGCTATCAGGGCACCGTCGAAATCCTCGACAGCGAGATCGATGCATCGACGGAAGTCATGGCGTCACCCATCCAGTACCTCGGCATGGATGCGAAGGACATGCCGTATCGCTACAACTGGAACGCGCCCATCATCTGGAGCCGATGGGAACCCGGCACGTTCTACCACGGCGCGCAGGTGCTGCTCAAGACGAGTGACATGGGACGTACGTGGCGTGCCGTCTCCCCGGACCTCACGCGTAACGAGAAGGACAAGCAGGGGCGCGCCGGCGTCCCCTACACCAACGAGGCGGTCGGCGCCGAAAACTACGGCACGCTGTCGTACGTGATCGAATCGTCACACGAACGCGGCGTCATCTGGACCGGCAGCGATGACGGCGTCGTCTCGCTCACGCGCGACGGCGGTGCCACGTGGACCAACGTCACGCCCAAGGGACTCGCCGAAACGCTCATCAACGCCATCGACGTGTCGCCGCACGACAAGGGGACCGCCTACATCGCCACCACGCGCTACAAGTTCAACGATCACGCGCCCGCGTTGTACAAGACCACCGACTACGGCGCCACCTGGACGAAGATCGACCGCGGTATTCCTGACGGCGCCTTCACACGCGTCGTGCGCGAGGATGACGTGCGCCGCGATCTGCTGTTTGCGGGCACCGAACGTGGACTCTTCGTGTCGTTCAACGGCGGTCGCGATTGGGCACCGTTCCAACGCAATCTCCCCAGAGCGCCCATCACCGACCTGCGCGTGCATCGTGGCACGCTCATCGCGGCCACGTCGGGGCGCGCGTTCTGGATGCTCGACGATCTCGCGCTGCTCCGGCAGTACGACACCAGCACACCGGCGTTCCACCTGTACACGCCCGCGCCTGCACCGCTCGTCAATCACAGCAGCGAACTCGATCGCGCAAACGCTGGCAGCGGCGCGCACCCCACGCGTGGTGTCAATCCGGCCAACGGCATCGTGCTGCATTACCGACTGCCCGCGCTCGCCAAGACCGATACGCTCACGCTGCGCATCACCGATGCGAGCGGCCG
>JALOPN010000376.1:0-2290 GCA_025453875.1 Gemmatimonadaceae bacterium
GGCGAGAGGACAAAGACATCCAGCAGCGTCTCGGGGGTCACGCCTCGGCCTCCGCCGCGCTCGCCGACTCGCGCGGCGGCATGGGCGTGAGCGCGCGCGAGTGAATCTCGTCGAGCAGCCGTTGGACGAAATCGTCCTGCGACATGATCTCCTGCTTCTTGCCGGCGCCACGCGTGCGCAGCGCGACGGTGCGCTCCTCGGCCTCACGACGGCCGATGACACACATGTACGGCACCTTCTCGACTTCGCCTTCGCGCACGCGGTAGTTGAGCGTCTCGTTGCGCGCGTCGAGCGTGGCGCGCACGCCGAGCGCCTGCAGCCGCTGCACGAACTCGCCGGCGTGTGTGGCGAGCCACACCGGGAACGCTCCGGCGAAGTGCTCGATGAGGATGGCGATGAACCGTTCGAACGAGCCGCTCACCGCGCGGTGAATCACCACCGGCCGGTGCGGCGCGTTGTCCTCCCCCGTGTACGTGAGATCGAAGCGTTCGGGCGCGTTGTAGTCGAGCTGGATGGTGCCGAGCTGCCAGGCGCGACCGATGGAGTCGGTCACGTCGAAGTCGATCTTGGGCCCGTAGAAGGCGCCGTCGCCCTCCTTGAGTTCGTACGGCCGCCCCGTGCTTTCGAGCGCGGCCCGCAGCGCGCCTTCGGCGCGATCCCACAGCTCATCGCTGCCGATGCGCTGCTCCGGACGCGTGGCGAACTTGAGCGTGGCCTGCAAACCGAACGTGTCGTAGTAGGAGAGAATGAAGTCCATGAGGAACTTCACCTCGTCGGCGATCTGGTCCTCGCGCAAGTACACGTGGCAATCGTCCTGCGCAAACTGCCGCACGCGCGTGAGTCCCGAGAGCGCGCCCGAGAGCTCGTTGCGGTGCAGCACATCGAACGTCACGTAGCGCACCGGCAGCGCGCGATACGAGTGCTTCTCCGAGGCGTACAGCACGTGGTGCGACGGGCAGTTCATGGGCTTGAGCGACATGTCATGCTCGTTCGTCTCGCTGTCGAGCACGAGGAACATGTTCTCCTTGTACTTGCCCCAGTGTCCCGACTGCTCCCACAGCTTCTTGTTGTAGATGAGCGGCGTCTTGATTTCCTGGAACGCGCCCTGCTGTCGCTCGCGCACGAAGGCCTCGAGCGTGTTGTACAGCGTGGTGCCCTTGGGCGTCCAGAATGCCGCGCCCGGCGCAATGGGGAACATCTGGAAGAGGCCGAGCGACTTGCCGAGCACGCGGTGGTCGCGCTTCTTCGCCTCTTCGAGGTTGTGCAGATGCGCCTCGAGTTCGTCCTTCTTCCAGAAGGCCGTGGCGTAGATGCGCTGCAGCATCTGGCGCTTCACATCGCCGCGCCAGTAGGCGCCCGCCGAGCTCAGGAGCTTGAAGTGCTTGAGCCACCCCGTGTCCTGCACGTGCGGGCCACGGCAGAGGTCCACGAACGGGCCGTCGGTGTAGACGGAAATGATCTCGTCGCTGCCTTCGAAGTCGGCGAGGCGTTCGAGCTTGAGCGGGTCACCGGCGAAGCGCTCGCGCGCCTCGGCGAGCGAGACTTCCTCGCGCACGAACGGAAACTTCTCCTGCACGACCTTGCGCATCTCGGCTTCGAACGCCTCGAGATCCTCGGGCGTGAAGGGGCGATCGACCTCGAAGTCGTAGTAGAATCCGTCGTCGATGGCGGGCCCGAAGCCGATGTGGGCATCGGGGCGCAGGCGGCGCACCGCCGTGGCCAGAATGTGCGCGCCGGAGTGGCGCAGCACGGCGAGCGCGCGCGGGTCCTTGTCGGTGATGACCACGAACTGACCGCCGCGGCGCAGCGGTGTCATCAGGTCCTGCACCTCACCGTCCACCGCGACGGCCACCGCCGCGCTCAGGAGCCGCGCCCCGATCGACCCGACGACGTCGCGGGCGAGCGTGCCCACGGGCACCTCCCGCGTGTTGCCATCGGGCAAGGTGAGAACGATCTGATCGGACGCGGAAGCGAGGGCCGAACCGGACATGAGCACCACGGGCAGAAGACCGCCCACCGGCCGATCACGCCGGATCGGGACGAATGGGCAACGACGGGGTACAACGCACCGGCGCCGCGTGTCCGGAGACTCGCCGCGCCTCTGTGGGCAAGTTATCGTTCATGGATGTACCGCGCCACAATCCCGGAGCCAACTCGTGTCCCCTCGCCGTTTGCGTAACCGCTCGCGTACCAACGACCTGCTGCTGCTTTCGCTGGGCGCCACCGTCGGCGTCGTCGCCGGGGCCTTGCTCATCGATCGCCTGGGCGGCGTCGACCAGCTGCTCGGTCG
>JALOPN010000376.1:2312-3068 GCA_025453875.1 Gemmatimonadaceae bacterium
GGCGGCTACGAGGACGAGTACGACGACGAGGCGCTCGACGAGGCCCCCGCGCACGAGGAGGAGGCCGACGAGGCCCTCGCCGAGGACGACGGCGTCGAGGTCCTGCTCGCCGGCCCGCGCAGTGGCGCCGGCGCTCGCGCGCGTCGCGTGATCCCGGATGTGCTCACCCTCGAAGCCCGCGTGCTCGAAGCGTTTCACAACGACCCCACGCTGCGCGAACGGGCCATCGACATCGGAGCCATCGCGCCCGGCGTCATCGAACTGACGGGCTGGGTCTACGGGGACGATGAGATCAAGCACGCCATCACCCTCGCGCGCGGCGTGATCGACGTCGAACACGTCGTCAATCAGCTCGCCGTGCGCGCCCCGCGTCGCAATCGTCGCGCCACCGACCGCCTCGCCGGTTCTCCCGACTCTTCGCTCGCCGCCGACTGACATCGGCGCGCGGCCAGACCCGACGGCCGGTTCGGGCCACGCCCGAGCCGGCCGCCTTGCTGCCCTGTTCATGACCGCTCCTTCTTCGCTCGACGAACTGCCGCCGACCTTCGAGCCGGCCACCACCGAACGACACTGGCACGCGCAGTGGACGCAGCACGGAGTCTTCGTTGCGGACGCGGCGCGCACCGCCGAGCGACCGCCGTTCACCATCGTCATTCCGCCGCCGAATGTGACGGCCGTGCTCCACATGGGACACGGCCTCAACAACAGCGTGCAGGACGTGCTCATCCGCTGGCGCCGCATGGCCGGCGACGAGGC
>JALOPN010000377.1 GCA_025453875.1 Gemmatimonadaceae bacterium
AGCTGGCTGAGCGGTGCCCTGACACCGGTCGAGCACGAGGCCGAGGGGCGAGCGCATCAGCGCCTGCTGCGGGAGTTCCTCGGCCAGCACCTGGTGGACGCCCGGACGCTGCGCGCCTGGGCGGCGTGGGAGCAGGCGTCGGCGAGCTGACGAGCGCACCGCGTCTTGGTGCCGTTCTGGCAGCGTCACGCCGAATGGGCGGTTTGCTGGCTCTCACGCATCGTTGGTGACCGACGTCACGGAGCGGAACCTCGGCGTACCGCCGGGGTCCGAGGGGAAGGAATGTGAGCTTTCCCTCGGAACGCACTGGCCGGCGGCCGTCGGGAGGGTGTCCATCCCCTCAGGATCCTCAGGGAGTGCCGGTGACGCGCCATGTTGCTTGACACCCCGGGTTGCGCGTCTGTAGTTTGACCATACGGCAGTTCCCTTTCACCCATCACAGGAGACCCGGACTCGACCCCTATTTCGTCAGTCGGAGAATGCCATGAAACGTGTATTGACCGGACTGGGCCTGGTCCTGGCGGTCGGCGCGTTCATGCCACGAGAAGTCGCGGCGCAGGGCGGTGTACAGCAACAGGGTAGTGCCGTCGTTCGTCGCGGGGTTGGATCGTTGGGCCAGAACTTTCCAAACCCCTTCAACCCCGAAACCACGATTCCCTTCAGTGTTGGCGACGCGCCAACCTGCTCGGATTCGGGTAAGCAGTATCGGGTCACGCTTCGCATCTACAACACGATTGCACGCGAAGTCGCGGTACCGGTGCTGAAGGGTGGCACCAGCGGTGTGTCGGGCGGTCAGCCAATCACAGCCATCATGGTTCCGTGCGGCCAGTACGAGGCCTATTGGGATGGCAAGGTGAGAGGAACCGGTCGAGATGCTCCTTCCGGGGTCTACAGCTATGTGCTGCAGATCGATGGTGTCCCTCTGGCGAAGAAGATGATCGTGGTGAAGTAGCGCCACGGACCACGTCACAAACGACAACGCGGTGCCCCGGGTGAGCGGACCCAGGGCACCGCGCTCGTTTTGTGCCTGCTCGGGTTGCAACCGGCAACGTGCGTCGCGCCGGAACGGCAGGTTTATGCTGGCACCGTCATTGCCTCCCTTGCGTAGGCGTACCAGACGTGCGCGGCATCTTGCGAGATGGGCTCGCCGCCGTGCATCCACCTCGATCGGACCGACGCCATGATCAATCCGGATCGCCTCACCGTGAAGAGCGGGGAAGCCCTCAACGACGCCGTCGCCATCGCGCGCCGCGCCGGCAACCCGCTCGTCTACGATCTGCATCTCCTCCTCGCTCTGCTCGCGCAGGACGAGGGCATCGTCGTGCCGATCCTGCAGCGGCAGGGCGTCTCCATCACCGCCCTGCGCCAGCAGGCCGAACAGGAAGCCGCGCGCTACGCGAAGCAGAGCGACGCGCAGCCGAATCTCTCGCGCGAACTCACGCAGGTGCTCGACGCCTCCGAAAAGGAAGCGAAGCAACTCGGCGATGCCTACGTCTCCACCGAGCACCTCCTGCTCGCGTTGAGCGATGCCAAGGGCACCGATTCGGCCCGCCTGCTCGGTGCGCTCGGCGCGACGCGGCAGGCGCTCGGCGAGTCGCTCAAGCTCGTGCGTGGGGCGCACACCGTGACCGACCAGACGCCCGAGCAGCAGTATCAGGCACTCGAGCGCTACACGCGCGATCTCACCGACGCCGCGCGCAAGGGCAAGCTCGATCCCGTCATCGGGCGCGACGAGGAAATCCGTCGCGTCATTCAGGTGCTCTCGCGTCGCACCAAGAACAACCCGGTGCTCATCGGTGAACCGGGCGTCGGCAAGACGGCCATCGCCGAAGGGCTCGCCCAGCGCATGGTCGACGGCGACGTGCCCGAGTCACTGCGCGACAAGAAGTTGCTCTCGCTCGATCTCGGCGCCCTCATCGCCGGCGCGAAGTTCCGCGGCGAATTCGAGGAGCGCCTCAAGGCCGTGCTCAAGGAGATCACCTCGAGCGAAGGACGCATCGTGATGTTCATCGACGAGCTGCACACGCTCGTCGGCGCCGGCAAGGCCGAAGGCAGCATGGACGAATACCGGCAGCATGTCGAAAAGGACGCCGCGCTCGAACGGCGCTTCCAGCCCGTGTTCGTGGGTGAGCCCAGCGTCGAGAGCACCATCGCGATTCTGCGTGGCCTCAAGGAACGCTACGAGGCGCACCATGGCGTGCGCATCACCGACGGAGCCGTCGTGGCGGCCGCCACGCTCTCCGACCGGTACATCGGTGATCGGTTCCTCCCCGACAAGGCCATCGACCTCGTCGACGAGGCCGCGTCGCGCCTGCGCATCGAGATCGATTCGGTGCCGCAGGAAATCGATGAGGTCGAACGTCGCATCGTGCAGCTCGAGATCGAACGACAGGCGCTGCGCAAGGAAACCGATCCGGCGTCGGTCGAGCGTCGCGACACGCTCGAACGTGAACTCGCCGAGCTCAAGGAGAAGTCGGCGGGCATGCGCGCGCAGTGGCAGCAGGAGAAGGACGTGCTGGGCAGCGTGGGACGCATCAAGCAGGACATCGATCAGGC
>JALOPN010000078.1 GCA_025453875.1 Gemmatimonadaceae bacterium
CAGATGCGCGAGTTCGTGACGCAGCGTGACGGTGGGCGAGCCCGCGTCGCTGCCGGCCCGCTGCCCCTGCATCACGATGCGCTGGCGCGTCGGAAAGGCGACGGCCGCCCCCCACGCGGGTGCCGACGGACCGGCCCACGCGCGAAAGCGCTCCTCGTCCGGAGCGACCGCGATCAGCACCGACGCGCGGGGGCGAGGCAGCCCGGGGAAGGTGTCTCGCGCCTGCGCCGCGTCGAGCAGGGCGCGGGCCAGCCGCGCTTCGCTCGGAAACGCGACCACGGTGAACCGACCCGCCGTGAGACGCTGCGCGCCCTCGGCCTCGAGCGCCGACAGCACGGCCGAATCGCCGCGCGGCCCACGCACCACATCGCGCTGCGCCAGCAGCGGCCCGCCGAACAGGAGCGACGCGAGCAGCGACACGGCCGCCAGCCCCAGCACCGTCGCCCATCGCGCGACGGTCTGCGCGGCCCACGGGACCGCTTGCCCCATGGATTGAACGTGTTCGATGCCGCGCCCGCGCGCCACGTCTCGCGCGCCGCCAGCTGATCGCCCGCGAACCACTGGGCCCGCCCCAGCTCGAAGGTCGCCTGCAAGAGGTTCGGACCGAGCGCCAACGCCTGGTGATAACACGTCTGCGCATCGCCGTACATCTCCCGAGACGCGTACACCAGACCGAGCCAGAGGTGCGCGTACAGGGTGGCCGTCGGTTCCTGCGACTGTCGCACCACGCGCGAGAGGTGCTCGATGGCTTCGCCAAACGCACCGGCGAGAAGACACGCGTACCCAACGCACGCACGCGCGAGTGCGGTCTGCGGTTCGCGCAGCAGCACGTGATGCAGGTGCAGCAGGGCCTCGTCCCGCTTGCCCTGCTCCAGACACGCCCACGCCAGCAGTGTTTCGGCATGCGCATCACCCGGAGCGAGCGCGAGCGCGCGCTGCAACGCGGCTTCGGCGGTCGCCGCATCACCCAGCGCAAGTCGCGACCAGCCTTTCTCCACGAACGTCGACGCGCCGAGATGATCGACGCGCGACGAGGCCCCGACGCGCGCGGCCCCACTCGCATCGGCGTCGCGCCAGCGACCAGCCAACGCCTTCACGTCGGACTTGAGCGTCTGCGCTTCGCGCTCCAGCGCATCGGCGGTGCGAAAGAGACCGACGATCTGCTCCTTCAGGTGCGCCCGCGTCATCGCATCGCGCGCGACGCCAAGCGCCGACTCCAGTTGCGCAATGTGCGAACGCACCTCCTCGAGCGCTGTACGCAGGGGTGCCGGCAAGGAACTCACGAGGCCGCCTCGAGTGCAGAAGGATCCGTCGCGCCACGCGGCGCGCGCACCGCGGCCGTGATCGCCGACGGCAACGCGTCGAGCGACAAGATCGCATCAGCGCCCGCGTGGCGCACGGTCGCACTGGGCATGCCGGACACGACAGCCGTCTCGGGGTCCTGCACGAGCACCCGGCCGCCCGCCACACGCACACAACGTGCGCCTTCGGCGCCGTCGCGCCCCATCCCGGTCAGCACCACACCAACGACGCGCTCCGCGAACACCGAAGCGGCCGAGGTGAACAGCGGGTCTGCCGCCGGACGCACGCCCCAGACGGGCGCGCGCTGATCGAGTCGCAACGTGGGTCCGGACGGTTCCTGCACCACACGCAGATGACGACCGCCGGGCGCGAGGTACACGGTGTTCACCTGCACCAGTGCACCATCGCGCGCTTCGCGCACGCGCACCGCCGACAAGGCATCGAGCCGCTCGGCAAGACGCGCGGTGAACCCTTCCGGGAGATGCTGCACCACGAGGACGGCGGCATCGAGCGCCGCGGGCAGCCGCGGAATGACCTGCGTGAGCGCCGCCGGACCGCCGGTGGACGCCGCCATCACGACCACCGTCGACGCCACGGCGTTGTGCGGCGGTGACGAGACCATGGGCAACCGATCGGACACGCGACGCATCCCCGGCACGGGGCGCGCGAGCACACGCACCTGCGCGATGTCCACCACCTCCGCCGCGCGCAATGCCGACAGCAGTTCGTCGGCCACATCGGCAACGTCGAGACTGATCGGACCAGACGGCTTGCGCACGAACCCCACGGCCCCAAGCTCGAGCGCGCGCACGGTGGCACGCGACATGGCGTGCTCCGCGCGCGCGTCCACCGTGTCGTCGGCACTGAGCATGATCACGGGACGTGGCGTCTCGCTCATGATGTACCCGAGCACGTCGAGCCCATCGAGACCCGGCATCGCGATGTCGAGCGTCACGATGTCGGGGTCGAGCAGGTGCACCTGACGAATCGCATCGTCGCCGTCACGAGCAGTGCCGATCACATCGAACTCGCCCGTGGCCGTCACGAGTTCGCTCACGAGCCGCCGCATGAAGGCGCTATCGTCCACCACCAGCACGCGGCGGCGCGGCGTCGTGTCAGATCGTGCAATCATCGTGCGCCACGGAACGAATGAGAATCTGACCATCGGTCACGTCGAACCACACGCTGCGACCGAACCGACCGCCCGTCGCTTCGGCCACGATCGGAATGCCCGCCTCGTCGCACGCCGCGCGCGCTGCCGCCACATTGCGGACGCCGAGCGCAATGGTTGACGCGGGGAGCATCTCCTCGAACATCGACGCGCCGCCAACCAATCGCGCCTCGAACGGTCCCGTCACGCCGGAGCGGGCGAAGAGCGACAGCAGATGCGGTACGGCCGAGCGTGCGAAGCGCGCCGGATGCACGGCCTCGTCGGCGGGACTGGCCGCCGGCAACAGGATATGCGCGAGCGCGCCCGCCTGCGCCTCGGGGGCGTGAATCGCGATCGCGACACAGGAGCCGAGCCCCACGGTGACGAGCGTGGCCGGCGACTGCGCCATCGCCGCCGCAGCGATGGGCACAGCGATCTCGAGGCGCGCGTCGGAAGGGGCCACGCCCGTCATGCGACGCGGCGCGCCTCGTCGACGTCGGCCCCACGCAGCGGCGCCGTCGCCGCGTCGCCGAGGCTCGCCAGGTTGGCGCGCGCCACGGCATTCTGGGGGTCGAGCGCGATGGCCGCCTGCCACGCCTCACGCGCCGCCGCCTGATCGCCACGCCGATAGTGAATATTGCCAAGCCGCAGCCACGTCTCGGCGCCGTGGGCCGGCGCAAGTCGAACCACGCGTTCGTACGCGGCGGCCGCTTCGTCGAAGCGTTGCGCGCGATAGAAGTAATCGCCGAGGTTGCGATGCAGGTGCGGCTGCGTACTCTCGGTGAGCAACGCATGCTCCAGCGTCCGCGCGGCCGCTTCGTACAGGCCACGCCGCTCCTGCACCACCGCAAGATCGTTGTGCAACACGGCCAGCTGCGGGTATTGCATCAAGCCTTCCTCGAGCAGCTGCTGCGCGCGCTCGAGTTCGCCGCGCATGGCCGCGGCGAGCCCCGCGTAGTGAAACCACGCGGCGACCGGCAGCTGATTGACGCTCCAGCCGCGCGCCGTTGCCAGTCGCTCTTCGGCGCGCGGCAGATCTCCACGACGCAGCGCCACGATCGCCTGCGACAGCGCCAGTTGCGCGTCACCGCTCACCGAGCGTCGCACGGCGTCGGCCAGTGCGGCCTCCGCCTCGTCGAACGCACCGCGTCCCTCGTGCGCGCGCGCCAGTGCGTGCAGCATGGCCGGACGGGCCTCCGGCGAAGCCGCCACATCGCGCAGCACCTCGATCGCCTCATCCCACGCCTGCCGACGCAGATGCACGAGGGCGAGATGATACCGAGCGCCGGCGTCGTCACGCCGGAGTTCGAGCACGCGCTTGAACTCGCGAATCGCCTCCTCGAGCATCCCGGTGCGATAGAACGCGATGCCGAGGTTGCGATGCTCGGCCACCCGACTCTCCGGCGCGGGCTGCCGCTGCAGCGCGCTGCGGCCCACGCGCTGCGCAAAGCCGGCCGTGATGAGTTCGTACAGGGCCTTGCCAACGACGAACTCACCAAGCCCCGAGCGCTCGACCAGGGTTGCGACATCGTGCGTCCCGTCGAGCCACGGCACGAGACGTTGCTGCTCGGCCGTCAGTACCACCCCGCTCTGCTGCAGCCGCGAACCATCGAGTTCGAAGATGAGATCGAGCGACGGAATCTTCTTTGCGATCTGCGTCCACTCGTCGACGCGGCGCGCCGCTTCCATGAGCAGCGAGTCGGCCGAGAAGCTGATGAGGGTGCCGTCGGACGATGCGACCTGCGGTTCAAAGGCGAACGTCCCGGCGCTCCACGTGAAGAGCTGGCACACCACCTCTTCCGTGATCGTGCGCAACTCGCGCGCGATCACGTCCGATGGCACCGTGCCCGCCTGCAGCAGCGCAAGGGCGAGCACCCGGTCGTCATCCGCCAGTGCGGCCTGCACCGAGGCCAGCGCGTCGGCGTCGATGGCACCCGCGCGGACGAGACGTTCACCGAGGCGGTCGCGACCGTTGACGATGGCCGCGTGCGCAATGGCCCCACGATCGAAATGCACGCTGCCAAAGCTGTTCTCGCGCGCGAGGCTGAGCACGCCCGTCTTCTGTCCCAGGGCAAGCAGCTGCAGCACGTCGGCGAGGCTGGCCTCGCTCAGATTGCCTCGAATGGCCATCAGCGCCACTCCTCGGGCAGTCGATCGGACAACGACGGCCACTCCCACGCGACCTTCTCCGCATCGAGGAAGAAGGCATCGTGTGCGCCATCGGCGAGACGCACGCCAACGCGCGGTGACGCGGCCACGAGTGGCGCGGTCCCCTCGAGTTCGCGGCGCGCCAGCGGCAGGTCAAGTGGCACCGCGAGCAGGTCGGCCGCAGCAGCCAGCCGCGTGATCAGCCCGGTCAGTTCCCGGACGCTGCGCACGTCGCGATCAGCAAGGTAGGAGACGAGCGCCTCGTCGATCGGACGTCCCGCGTCGGCGAGTCGACGCCGCACGATGCGCTCGCGCAATGCCCGATCGGGCGCCTGCAGCGCGACGACCAATCCGCCTTCGAAGCGGGAGCGCAGGCGATCGGCGAGTCCACGCAGTTCGCGCGGCGATCGATCGCAGGTGAACACCAACTGCGCACCACGCTCGTGCAACACGTTGAAGAGGTGGAACAGTTCGTCCTGCGTTCGCTCCTTCTCGGCCAGCTGTTGCACATCGTCGAGCACGAGCACCTCGGCGGCGCGATAGCGGGCGCGCCACCGTTCCACCCCGCCCTCCTGCATGGCGGCCACGAACTCGTCCGCAAACGTGCCGGCGGAGAGACACGCGACCGCGGCACGCGGACGCACGGCCAGCATCGCCGACGCAATCGCGTGCACGAGGTGTGTCTTGCCCGTCCCGCTGGGGCCGTGCACGAAGAGCGGGTTGTAGCGACGACCGGGCGCGTCGATGATCGCATCCGCCGCCTTGAGCGCGAGCTGATTCGCCGCTCCCGCCTCGAGACGGTCGCGTGTGTACGTCGGATTCGGCATCGGCAGCGGCATCGCCGTGGCCAACGCGCGATCAAGCAGCTGCTGCGCTTCCGCAACCCGCTCGGGATTGCGGAACGCCGGATGCCCGCGCACCGCAGGATCGAGTGTCACCGCCTGCATTTCGAGTCCGCGCAGATGCTCGACGGCGGCGGCGAAGGTGGCGAGCAACCCGTTGACGTCGGGCTCACTCGGCAGCTGCATCGCCCGCTCCAGCACACGGACGTCATACCCATCGTTGCGCCAATAGGCGCACGCTTCGCCGATCGTGATGCGCCAGCGTTCGACGCGCGTTTCCAGCTCGTGCGTCATGTCCGCGAGGAAGCCGGCGTAGTCATCGCCCGACGTGTGCGAGGCCGTGTTCGTCGAGACCGCTCGATCGCTGGCCGTTGCGCCGGGCTGTGCCGTGGCGGGAGTGGCCGCACGCGCGGGCGCATTCGGCGTGTGCACGGTCGGCCGTGCCGGCGCCGACGGTGTCGGTGCGGGCGGGTGCACCGGCCGTGCTGACGAGGCGGCAGGGGTCAGCCGCGCTCCGGCCGCATCCCCCAACAACCGCGGCACGTCGCGCGCCGGTAACGGTGCCGCCTCGAGCTGTTGCAGCGCAACGAGCCGATTGAGCGCACCCTTGAGCTCGCGCACGTTGCCGAACGCGAGTCGCGCGACTTCGTCGAGCACCCCCGGTTCGAAACGCACATCGCGCTCGTTGGCCGCGTTGCGCAGAATGGCGAGGCGCATCTCGAAGTCGGGCGCGCCGACGTCCACGACGAGTCCACCCGCGAGGCGCGAGGTGAGTCGCTCATCGACATCGGGGATGTCGCTGGGCGGACGGTCACTCGTCATCACGAGTTGTCGGCCGGCCGCCTGCATGCGATTGACCAGTCGCAGAATCTCGCTCTGCGTTTCACGACGTCCGGTGAGAAACTGCACGTCGTCGAGCAGCAGCAGGTCAACCTGCGCGTACTGTGCCGCCCAGAGGTCGCGCTGGCCGGAGGCCACCGCGCGCGTGAGTTCCTCGACGACATCTTCGGCGCTGGCGAGCGCCACGCGCAGGCCCGGGTGTGCCTGCCGCGCATGGTACGCCAACGCCGCCGCGAGGTGCGTCTTGCCGAGCCCGGGACCGCCGTAGATGAACAGCGGGTTGTACGCCGCACCGGGCGCGTCCGCGACCCGTTGTGCAGCGGAGTGGGCGAGGCGATTGGACGCGCCCACGACGAAGTTCTCGAATCGGAACCCGCCGTCGAGCACCGCCTCCATCACCGGTGCACTCCTCCAACGTCGGCGTACGACGCGGCGTCCGTCGCGTGGGACCACGTGGACGCGGCCTCACGCGCCGCGAGCGTCTCGGCGGCCGACGGGAAGATGACATCGGCACCGCCAGGCGTATTGCGCGCGGCGCTGCTGCCACTCGACCCATCCTCGGCGCCGAGGCGACGCAGCACCTGCGTGCCCAACGAGCGCAGGGTGTCGAAGACACCGACGCCACGCAACGCGTCGGCCGAGAACTCGGGGCGCGCACGGAAGTTGAGCGCGGCCGACAGTTCATCCACCGACGCCACCAGCGACTCGGGCAGATCCTGCTTGTTGTACTGCATCACCATGGGCAACACGCGCGCATCGACACCGTGCTCGGCGAGCCCGGCGTGCATGTCCTGCAGGCTTTCGAGGTTGTCATCCCAGCGGTGTCGCTGACTGTCGGCCACGAACGCCACCCCGTCGGCGCCTTGCAGCACAAGCTGGCGAATGGCCTTGTAGTACGGCTGCCCCGGTACCGTGTAGAGCTGGAAGCGCACCTTGTACGCGCCGACTGTCCCCAGATCGACCGGCATGTAGTCGAAGAACAGCGTGCGATCGCGCCGCGTCGCAAGCGACGTGAGATTGCCGACCTGATCACCCGGCAAGGCGGTGTGCAGGTAGGACAGATTCGTCGTCTTCCCGGACCGACCTGGCCCGCAGAAGACGAGCTTGCAGGTGATCAATCGGGTTGCGTGATCCACGATGGGCATGCGCCCGCTCCTCGGCGATGCGCGCGCGGCGCATCGGACAGGTCCCCAGCCGGTCCCGTCGCGAGGACGGGTGCTCAGGCGCGTTCGGCCTGATGCAGCAGCGCGTGCAGACGCGCGGCGAGCCCGATGGCCTCACGCACTCGATCGGCATCCGGCGCGCGTTCGTGCGCCCGCAGATACCGGGTCCAGCAATCCAGCGCCGTCACGAAGTCCCCGCGACGCGCGGCGGCGTGCCCCGCCTCACGCCACTCGGCAGCGAGAGGCGCGGGATCGGAGGACCCACCGAGCGCCCCATCGGGACGGCCGACGTGGGATGACGGTTCGAGGGGCGGTGAGGCAACGCGCACGGGTGCCGGCCGTGTGATGACCGGCGCGTCGGATGCCAGCAGGCTCCCGGACGGCGTGGTGCCGAAGAGCCCAGCACGCTGCGGATCGAACACCTCGTCGTCGCCCACCGCACCAAAGCCGGCGAGTTCACCCGGCGTCGGGATCCAGAGGTCGTCGTCGTCGTCCTCGGCGTCGGCCCGCTCTTCGATGTGCGCCGCCAGCGCCGTGGGCGAGACCGCCGGCAGCGACGCCGGTGTCGGAATGGCGATCGGCTCACGGATCGCCGGCAGGCTCGCGGCAGTCGCCACACTCCGAACCGGCGTCGCGACGGGGAGCCCGCCGTCGCGCACCGTGAGCAGGCCGGTCCCCACGAGGCCGTGCACGATCTCGGCGACCTCCATCACGTCGCGCCCGAGCAGGCCGGCCAGCGTGCGCAGATCGCGTTCGCCGTCGACCCGCGTGAGCACTTCCCACTCGGTCGGCACGAGATGCAGCAGCGGCAACGACTTGGGTTCGACGTCCACGAACGAGGGGACGGCGCGCGAGGACGGCACCCGATCACG
>JALOPN010000079.1 GCA_025453875.1 Gemmatimonadaceae bacterium
CGGTGGGCGAGCGCGGTGGCCCCGACGAGGGCGACCGCAGCGAGGAAAGTGTGGCGGGTCATGACGAACGTTCTCCGAGGTGGGACGCACAGGGTGAGACACCGTGCCCGCCGCGATTCAAGTTCCGGCGGGGTGCTGCCGATCCTCTTCGAGGAAGAGCTAGGCACTGGTGCCGGAAAGACGCGAGCGCCGCTCCCGACGTCACGGGAACGGCGCTCGATCGCGCATCTGTGCGCGCCGCGTGACAGTACGGCGCGTGATGTGATGGCGAGCGGCGCTCGGTGTGACGATCGTGCCGCACGCGTGACACGGAAACACGCCGCTGGCATTCGTCGCGCGTGTACTGTCCGGTCACCCGAAGGCCTGTGCATGGACCGCCATAACGCCGACGTCAAACATAACGCATCGCCCGCTACCTGCGCTTGAGCGACAAGCGAAACACCTGCGTGACGGGCTCACCGGACGGACGTTCTCTCGTGTACCACCACATCGAACCGACAGCGCTCGTCATCACGTGTGCGTCAAGTTCGATGCTCGCAAGCAGGCGTCCCGCGCGAGGGTCGAACGCACGCACGATGGTGCGGTAGGCTTCATTCAGATCGGCCGGCAGGCCTCGTTCGTTCGAGGCACCACCAGACTGTCGTCGCTCCTTCAAGACATGAGTGGTCACCCAAAGGGACCCATCCGGTTGCTCTTGCACAGCGATTGTGGCTGCTCGCCGGTCAAGCATTCGACTGGGAACACTCGATGTCGATGGTGCCCAATCGCGTGCCAAGTCAACGCGTCGTACGAGCTTGCCATTCACATCCCATTCTTCGAGGACGTCCGCTTGACCATAGGTAATGAGCACTGACCAATGTCCTCCACTCGATCTCGGCGCGACCGCACGCCTGATCGGTACGGAGCCGTTGAAGCGGGTCGCCTCCATGGGTCCGCCCCAACCGAAGGAGCGCTTCACAACCCCGAACGCGTCGGTCAAGTGGAAGTACGCACCAGCGTACTCTGGAAGTCGTGATGTGGCGGCGATGAGCCAGAGACCACGAACCTTGAGCACCTCGGTCGCAGCAGGAGAGAACGGAATCGCCACGCGACTTCGTATTGAACCGTCGCTCGTCAGCATGGTCAGTCTTCGAGATCCGCGTTCGAAGACCGCCACGCCTCCCGCTCCATCCGGCACTACACCGGCGATCGGCATGAACTCTTGCGGCCCCATACCGCGTCGTCCGATTCCCCGAAGGATGTGACCATCACGCGAGAACTCGGCAATCGTTCCCTCCTCAGCAACAGGCGCCACAAGGAAGCGACCATCGGAAAGACGCACAACCGACGCCCACTGCTTTGGCTCGAGGTCTGGCTTCGCTGCCGCATCAAGCGCCGCAATGTCGGTGCGAACGATTCCGCAGGGTGCGCATGTGACCGATTGCGCGTGGCCCGAAGCGGGTGCCGTCCAGAGCGCAAGCACGCTGACCGCCCGCACAAGGGCCGAAGCAGAATCGATCCTCCAGAAACCTCTCGCCACAATAGGGTGCCTCGGGTCGAACGTGGCTACCTCTTGGCCGCTACCCTACAGCGACTTCACCTCGGACACGAGCTTCGTGAGCGACGACTTCGCGTCGCCGAAGAGCATGTTCGTCTTCTCGTCGAAGAACAGCTCGTTCTCGATGCCGGCGAAGCCGGGGTTCATGCCGCGCTTCAGGACGATGATGCTGCGCGCTTCGTACACGTTGAGAATCGGCATGCCGAAGATGGGCGACGATTCGTCGTTCTTGGCGGCCGGATTCACCACGTCGTTCGCGCCGATCACGACAGCGACATCCACTTCGCTGAACTGCTCGTTGATGTCTTCCATGTCGTACATCTTGTCGTACGGCACGTTGGCTTCGGCGAGCAGCACGTTCATGTGCCCCGGCATGCGGCCGGCCACCGGGTGAATCGCGTACTTCACCTCGCCGCCGTTCTTCTCGATGAGTTCGGCCAGTTCTCGCACCTGATGCTGCGCCTGCGCCACCGCCATGCCGTACCCGGGCACGAACACCACCTTCGACGCGTAGGCGAGCTGCACCGCCGCGTCTTCCGCACTGATGCTCTTGGCCACGAGCCCTTCCGACGTCTTCCCGCTCGCCGTGGGCGCGCTGCCGAAGGCACCGAAGAGCACGTTGCCGAACGAACGGTTCATCGCCTTCGACATCACGATCGAGAGGATGAACCCCGACGCACCATCGAGCGCACCGGCGATGATCAGCACATCGTTGTTGATCGCGAAGCCCGTCGCCGAAGCCGCAAGGCCGGCGTACGAGTTGAGGAGCGACACCACCACCGGCATGTCGGCACCGCCGATCGGCAGCACCATCAGGATACCGATCGCGAAGCCCACCGCGAGCATGACGTAAAAGACCGTCGTCGCTTCGGGGTTGAAGATCAGGTACACGAAGGCGGCGAACGCCGCGCCGAAGAGCAGCAGGTTGGTGACGTTCTGCCCGGGATACGTGATCGGCTTGCCGGTGATGAACTCCTGCAGCTTGCCGAACGCCATGAACGAGCCGGTCACCGTGAGTGCACCGAAGAGCACCTCGAAGCCGATGGCCGCCATCTTGAAGCGGTCGAGCCCCGTGGCGTCGGGCGCCTGGATGCCGTGGTAGTACTCGCCCACGCCCACGAGCGTCGCGGCGAGCGCGCCGAACAT
Organism: Gemmatimonadaceae bacterium; assembly: GCA_025453875.1. GTDB lineage: Bacteria > Gemmatimonadota > Gemmatimonadetes > Gemmatimonadales > Gemmatimonadaceae > JAABRT01. The sequence goes on from JALOPN010000079.1 coordinate 2,684, forward strand.
GTGCGAGAACGCGATGCGCTGCGGCATCGCCGTCATGGGCACGAACTTGCCGAGCGGGTAGCCAAGCACCGTGCCGATGACCAGACCAGCGATGATCCAGGAGTAGGTCAGGATCTCCTGGTTGAGCATGGTGCCGACGATGGCGAACACCATGCCGAGCGCGGCCATCTGCATGCCGCGCCGCGCCTGATCGGTCTTCGTGAGCGAACGCAGGCCGAGAATGAACAGCACGCTCGACACGAGGTACGTGAGCTGCACCACCAACTCACGACCACCGATCGCATCGAGCGAAGCGCCCGTCGATCCGGACATCAGGAGATACGCGCCGGCGGCCGCAGTGGGCAGGCCGGCAAGCAGCAGCAGCGCGGTCACGCCGACCCGCCCGCGCCGGTGGTATCCGTCGGCTTGCTTTCGGCCCGCTTGAACATGCCGAGCATGCGATCGGTGATGATGAAGCCACCCACGACGTTGGTCATGGCGCACACCACGGCAATGAAGCCGAGGATCGTGGCGACCTTGCCGTACTGTCCGCCGGCGAGCACGATGCTGCCCACGAGGGAGATACCGCTGATCGCGTTGGTGGCGGCCATCAAGGGCGTGTGCAGCAGGTGCGGCACGCGCGTGATGACGAGGAAGCCGACGAAGCCGGCGAGAATGAAGACGTAGAGCTGAATGATCTGCGTGGCGGTCATGGCTGCCGTCCGGGGAGCAGGCGTCGCATCAGCGACGCACAGTGCCGTCATGCGCGACAGTCATCGCGCCGGTGATTTCATCGGCCAGGTCGAGGCGCAACTGCCCCTCCTTGTCGAGGTGCTGCAGCAGCGTGAGCACGTTGCGGCTGAACATCTGACTGGCGTGCAACGGGAGTGTCGCTGGCAAGTTGCGCGCACCCACGATCGAGACCCCCTGCTCCACCACCGTCTCGCCCAGCACGGTGAGTTCGCAGTTGCCCCCCGTTTCCGCGGCGAGGTCCACGATTACCGAGCCGGGGCGCATGCCACGCACCATCTCGGCCGTGATGAGACGCGGCGCGGCGCGGCCGGGGATCTGCGCAGTCGAAATGACGAAATCCTGATCGACGATGTGGCGCCCGATGGCCGCGAGCGTGCGCGCCTGCTCGTCGTCGCTCTGCGCCTTGGCGTAGCCGCCCTTGTCCTCGGCGCCAGCGCTCACGAGATCGTTGGCCACGAACTTCGCGCCCAGCGACTGCACCTGCTCACGGGCGGCGGCGCGCACGTCGAAACCGCTCACCTGCGCGCCGAGACGACGCGCGGTCGCGATGGCCTGCAAACCGGCCACGCCCGCGCCGATGATGAACGCCTTCGCCGGCTGAATCGACCCGGCGGCCGTGGTGAGCGATGGCAGGAACTTCGGCAGCATCGACGCCGCGATGAGCACGGCCTTGTAACCCGCGACCGTGGCCTGCGACGACAGCACGTCCATGCTCTGCGCGCGCGTGATGCGCGGGACGAGCTCGAGCGCGAGCACGGAAATGCGGCGCGCGTTGAGCGCGTCGATCGTGGGCTGCGCGGTGGCCATCGCCAGCTGGCAGACGAGCGCGGTGCCTTCGGGGAGCCGCGCGATCTCGTCCATCGACGGACGCTGCACCTTGGCCACCACGTGCGCACCGGTCACGGCGGTCGAGAAGTCGGCCACCAGCTGAGCGCCAGCCTGTTCGTACGCCGCGTCGGCGAAGCCGGCCGCCGTGCCGGCGCCGCGCTCCACCGCCACTTCGTGTCCGGCCTTCACCAGCCGGGCAATACTGTCGGGAACCAGCGCGACCCGGCGTTCGTGGTCGGCGGTCTCCCTCGGGACACCGATACGCATGTCGTCGTAAGCAAGAAGGAGGCACCGCGCGCAGGTCGCGCCCTCGGTGCATCGGCCCGGTCCCAGCCGACTGCGGCCGGACGGGGCGCGGAGCGAAGCTATTCGTCCCGGGTCCGGACGCCAAGCCGTCGCACGGCGATCCGACCTCAGCCGCGCAGCGATTCGGTCGTCAGGATCACGTCGCGAACCCCCGGATCAAGCGCCGCGCGCACGAGCCCGCGCGCCAGCGATCCCCCGGTAATCGAACCCCACCTGGCGGCCAACGATGGCGCGCCCAATCGGGCCACCACCGCCAGCGCCGCATCACCAAGCCGCGCCCCCCAACGCTCCGCCGGTCGATCCTCTTCCCGATCATCGCCGGTGATGAACGCAGGACGCGCCACCACGTAATGCATGCCGCCGGTCACAAGTTCGCGCTCGACCCGAGCCCGGACCGCGAGATAGGGATTCCGCGTTCCCTCCCGCACCCCGGCCGACGACAGGTACACAAAGCACGGGGTCGGCACGACGACACAGGCCGCGCGGAGCAGCACCATCGTCAGCCCGTAGTCGACCGCCTCGTAGTCGGCCTGCTCCCCGCGGGCCGCCGCCGCGCGGGCGCGGGCGCGCGTGGTGCCGAGCAGGGCGAAGACGTGCGTGGGCGACAGCTCGGCCAGCCGGGACGTCATGGCCGCGGCGGTCCACGGCGTCGAGTCGGTGGCAGCGCCCAGCGTGCGAAAGCGCTCCTGCCACTCGGCGAGCCGCGAAGAATCGGGGCGCACGTGGGCCCACGTCTCGACGCCCGCCGCCCGCAGCGCCGTCACGACCGATCGGCCAACGTAGCCGGTGGCACCGGCCACAAACGCCCGCGCGGGCGCCGCAGCCACTGTCACGTCGGCACCCCGCTGAAGCGTGCCACCCAGTCCTCGACTTCCTCGAACACGGTGTGCTTCTCGTAGTCGACGGTCATGATGTGTCCGCTGCCATCGAGCCAGCGCAGCGCCCGTATCGGCGCAGTAACCAGTCTCCAATTACGCGCGGCGTCCTCGGTGGGGACACGGCTATCGTGGCGAGACGCGAGGTAGAGCGTCGGTACCGTCACCTTCGGCAGCGCCCGCTGGGCGAGCTGCGTCACCGTGCTCAGTTCGCGCAACAGCCGGCCGGACACCACGCCGAAGCCGAGGCCGCGCGCGCGTGCGATGGGATCCTGAATCGACGGTATCGAAGCAGCACTCAGACGGAATGGCGCCACCTGATCGGAAATTCGGAGCAATGGCGCCATCCGCTGTACGGGCTGCGGCACCGAGAGGTACGGTGCCAGCAGGACCAGCGCGTCGAGATCGTCCCGCTCCGCCGCCACGATGCTGCAAAGGGCGGCGCCCATGGAGAGCCCCACCAGCGACACGTGTGGGTAGACGGCGCGAAGCCGCGCCACGCGTTCGCGCACGAACGCCACCCACTGCTCGCTCTGCGCGCCGCCGAACTCGACCAGCGTGCGGCCATGCCCCGGCAACAGCGGCACGTCCACCGTGTAGCCGGACGCGTGCAGCGACTCGGCGAGTTCCCGCACCGACTGCGGGGTATCGCCGAAGCCGTGCAGGACGAGCACCGCGTGCGTCGCACTCGCCGGCAACCACAACGGTTCGGCGCCGGCCACGATCCCCTGCGGCCCCAAGCGAAGCCGGCGGTGCACCGCGCGCTCGAGCCGACGCGCGTGCACACGCTCACGCACGAGCAGCCCCAGCACCCCGACACCAAGCGCGGCGGCGACCAGCCAGACGGCACGTGAACGTTCCGTGCGAATGCGAACCCGAGGCCGTGCCGACATGTCCTCAGTACCGCGGAATCGTCGCGTCGACCACGACACTCCAGGCGTCGATGCCGCCACGGAGACTCGCCGCCTGCGCAAAGCCCTGCTCCCGCAGCCAGTCCACAGCCACCCGACTGCGCGTCCCTCGGTGGCAGTACACCACAAGCGGAACCGTCCGGTCGAGCGTGTCGAGCTGCTCCGATAGCGTCCCGAACGGCACCAGGCGACTCCCCGCAATGGCCGCCGTGCGGTGCTCCCACGGCTCGCGCACATCGACCAGCTGCATTGGCGTCCCCGCCGCCCGCCACGCCGCCACCGTCTCGGGCGCGAGCACGTCGGGGCCCGACGCCGCGGGCTCGGCCTCGGTGGGATGCGACATGAATTGCGACATCGGATGCGACATGGATTGCGACATCGGATGCGACATGGGTTGCGACATGCCATGCGACACAGACTGCGACAGCGACGCCGGATGCGACACAGAATGCGACATCCCGCACCCCGCACACCCCGCTCGCCGCGCCAGCCGGATCTCCTGCGTGCGTGCGCCCAAGGCATCGAACAGCACCAACCGCCCGGACAGCGGTGCGCCGAGCCCCGCGCACCACTTGAGCACCTCGGTCGCCTGCCACACGCCGATCAGGCCCGGGAGCACCCCAAGCACCCCTTCCTCGGCGCACGTCGGCACCGACCCCGGCGCCGGCGGCTCCGGAAACAGACACCGGTAGCACGGCCCGTCCGCGGTCGCAAACACACTCACCTGCCCCTCGAAGCGCGCCACGCTCCCGTACACGAACGGCACACCCAGCGCGACGCACGCATCGTTGATCGCGTAGCGCGCGCTGAACGTGTCGGTCCCGTCGAGTACGATGTGATAATCGGCGATGAGCGCGTGCGCGTTCTCGCGCGTGAGGCGCGTCTCGTGCCGCACAATGCGCACCAGTGGATTCACCACCGCAAGCCGTGACGCGGCCGCGTCAACCTTCGCGCGTCCCACATCGGCGGTGCCGTACAGTGGCTGCCGATGCAGGTTCGACACGTCGACCACATCGTCATCCACGAGACCGATCGTCCCGACGCCCGCCGCCGCGAGATACTGCGCGGCGGGTGAGCCGAGTCCGCCGACCCCCACGATCAGCACACGCGACGCCGCAAGACGCGCTTGCCCGGCGTCTCCGAACTCCGGCAGCCGACGCTGCCGAGCGTAGCGCGCGTCCGATTCGACCGTCACTTCGTGCCGAGCGCCTCGCGTGCCGCATCGAGCGCGGCGGCAGCGCGTGTGAACGCTGCAGCCAGATCGGCGATCTCCGTACGAGCCCGTGCCGCATCGCCCGCGCGCACCGCTTCATTCACGCCGGGGAAGCTCATGGTGGCGTAGCCGTTGTCGATGTCGGCGGCGTAGATGAGGGAACGCCACCACGGACGTCCGAGCAATCCGGTGGGACGCGTGAGTTCGCGCTCCACGCGACGCAGGGCGGCATTCGTGCGCTCGCGCGCACTCTTCGACAGCGGCGTCGCGAGCCGACGATCACGCTCGGCCACGAACTGCTCCGCCGACGCACCCATCGCACGAATCGCCGCATCGAGAGGTGCGACGAGGGTACTGTCCCACCCCTGGCGCACGAGGCCCCGCGTCACCAGCGGCACGTAGCCGCGCATGGTGTTCGTGTACTCGACGTAGTCGTACGGGTGCACATC
>JALOPN010000080.1 GCA_025453875.1 Gemmatimonadaceae bacterium
TGTTCTGTCGCGGGTGGACAGTGGGAACCGGAAATACAGCCGCGGGATGCCCACACGAAGACGATCATCTTCTCGTCAGCGCGCTACCTACCCCTGCGTCCACAGCACCCGCGATCTGATCGGCCATTGCCAACGTAGCATTCCTTGGGGTATATTTTACAAAGCGTAAAAAATAGACCACTCCATCGACCCGACCATGAAACTGAGAAATCGAGCTTGGGCCTTTCTGTTCGCGCTGAGTGTTGCCGCACCCCTCAGTGCGGCGCACGCTCATCCGCGCCTGCTCAAGGCCACTCCCGCCGCGGATAGCCGATCCGCCGAGGCGCCGCGACAGATTGCGTTGACCTTCAACGAGTCGTTGGATGTCGCGCTCACCCGCGTCACGCTCTTTCGTGGAGACACGCAGGTGCGAGCAGACTCACTGCATTTGGCCACCGGTGATGATAAGACGGTGGTAGCGTCTCTCGGGGCAGCGCTCGCGCCCGGAAGCTATACCGTTCGCTGGCAGGTTACCGGCGATGATGGACACCCCGTACGCGGCGAGTTCAAGTTTGAGGTCCTCGCGACGCGCGTCGGGACGTCGAAAGCGACGCGCCCGTAGCCACACGGCTTTCGGATGGAGAGTTATTTCAGCGTCGAGTCCCCGGCGTTCGTCGCTATACGGGCGGTGCTCTCCCTCTGCAGTATCGGCCTGCTCGGTGCCTTCGCTTTGCGCTGGGCCGTGGTCGCGCGCTACGTGGGCCCCGACGCGGAAGGAGTGCGCGCGGCGGTAGATGAGCGTTTGCTGCGCTGGATTGACTGGCTAGGCATTACCGCCGTAGCAACATCCGTTGCTCGGCTCATTGCTCAGCACGCGGCGGTGTTCGGCACCGATGTTGCGCTATCGAGAGATGCGGTCGCGACGCTGCTCTTTCGCTCGGGGTGGGGAAAAGCGTGGTGGGTCGCAACCCTGGCCGCCGTTACCATAACATGGATCGCGCCCCGTCTGCGCCCGAGATCCGGCGTCGCGTGGGTAGCAGCCGCCGCAGCCACGCTGTTATTCGTAGCCTCGCAGCCATGGTCCGGCCATCCTGCCGCCGCAGACGTGCCGTGGCTGGCCACTTCCATCCAACTGCTGCATCTCATCGGCGCGGGTGGGTGGCTGGGTAGTCTCGCGCTGTTGACCGCGGTGGCGATCCCGGCGGCGACCCGGCTCGAAGTCTCAGATTCTGGATCCATTGACGCGCGGATCGCCGGCCTGGTGCGCGCGTTCAGCCCCACCGCGCTCGCCTTCGCCGCACTCTTGGCCACCACGGGCACAGTGACTGCGTGGAGGCACCTTGGCGGCCTGCTCCCGCTATGGCAGAGCAGCTATGGCCGCACCCTGCTGCTGAAGCTGGGCTTCCTCAGTATCGTGCTGGCGGCAGGCGTATATAACTGGCGCCGCGTGCGGCCTGCCCTGGGCGAGCCGCACGCGACGGTCCGTCTGCGCCGATCATCGCTGGTAGAACTGACGGCTGCCTTCCTCGTAGTCGTGGTGACTGCGGTGCTCGTGGCGTCGCCGATGCCGGGCGAATAGCTACCGATCCTCATCCGTTCGACACGCGTAGGAGCAGGAAGCTCTCGCGCGGTGCCAAATGTGTGCCGCAGCATCTGATTGCCGACCGTGTGATTTAGTGGTCCGCGATGTCAGGGATTCCCCGTCCCTTGGCGGCGAACTTCCCTGCTAACGACGCATCAAGTGGTGGCGCTACATTTTACGAAGCATAAAAAGACGGACGTCGACGTTGTCGACTGTGCCCGCTTCCTCCTGATCTTCTCTGTGTGCTGGATGGCCTCGTGATCGTGGTCCGCCGACTTCCCCTGTTGGTAGCGGGACTTCTCTCTCTGCACTGCTTCGCCGGCCGCGCATTCGCGCAGACGTCGGCTGCGTCGACGCGGGCGGAGGGCGATACCGCGGTCCGCCAGGTGCAGTCCCTCGTCCTCGGTGCGGTTTACGAGCAACTAGCTGTCGCTAATCCGCGCGCGGCGGCGGCCCGGGCGAACGCCCGCGCCGCTGCGGCCCGCATCGCTTCCGCGAAGCGTCCGCCCGATCCGCAACTCCAGCTCGGGTTTATGAACCGTGAGCTGCCGTCGCTACGGCCCATGGAGCCACTCGGCATGACGCAGGTGCAGCTCATGCAGATGGTGCCACTGGCGGGAAAGCTTGGTCTCGCTGGGAGCGTGGCGGAGGCGCAGGCCGCCGCTGCCCGTGGTCTCGCCGACGACGTTCGCTGGGATGTTCGTGCCCTGGCGGCGATGGCCTTCTACGACCTCTATCAGACCGACCGCTCGCTCGACGTTGCAATCTCGACGCGGCGCCTGCTGCAGGACATCGCGGCCACGGCGAGCACGATGTACGCGGTTGGTGAGGGGCGGCAGCCGGACGTGCTTCGGGCACAGGTTGAGATCGCGCGCATGTCTGAGGACATCGTGCGCATGGAGACGATGCGCATCAGCATGGACGCGCGGCTCGCGGCGCTGCTGGACCGTGCCCCCGTCGCCGATCCCCCGTCGCCTCTGCTTCCCGCGCTCCCCGCCGAACTCCCGCCGCTTGATTCGCTCCTGCGGCTCGCGGAGGCGAATCGGCCCATGATCCACGCGGGGGAGGCGGAGCTGCGCGGGGCGGAAGCGGCCGTGACTCTCGCGCGCCGTGAGCTGTGGCCGGATCTCGAAATCGGCGTGCAATACGGCCAGCGGTCGGGCGCGATGGGCGTGGGGACCGAGCGGATGGGGAGCCTGATGCTTGGTGTCAGCCTGCCTGTGTTCGCGCGGAGCCGCCAGCTCCAGATGCGCGAGGAAACTGTCGCCATGCGCGCGATGGCGGCGGCAGACTTGGCGGCGATGCGCGCAGAAACGCGGGGCCGAGTCGCCGTTGCGTACGCGGATTGGCGCCGCGCGCGCAACCTGAGTGATCTCTATCGGAGCACCATCTTGCCACAGACGCAGGCGACGATCACGTCGTCGCTCGCCGCGTACCGGGTGGGCAACGTGAACTTCATGACGCTGCTCGACAACCAAATGACGCTGAATCGCTACCAACAGGAGCTTTACGCGCTCGCGGCCGAGCAGGGCAAGGCGCTGGCCGAGTTGGAGATGCTGATCGGTCGCGAGCTATTCGACCCGACCGTGGTGGCCGCGCCCGCGGCCAGGACCGAGCGATGAGCGACGAACGGTACGATGCAGCCAACGAGCGGGTGGCCGGCGTGCCACAGGGCGACACGCCGCGAGGCGCGCCTGAGTCGGGCGTCGATGCAGGTGTGCAATCCACACCGCCGTCCAATCTGACGCCAGAGCCGAGCACCGAGTCTCCGTTCGGGCGGGTCAGGCCGAGTGGCCGTCGCCGCGCCATCGGCGTCGCAGGACTCGCCCTGGTGCTGGTGGCCGCGTTCGCTGTCGTTTACCTGCTCACGCGCGGCGAGGAGAATGCGACGGCGACCGCCGAGCACAATCACGGCGCCCCGACTACCGCGACCGGCACGGAGCCGGTGATGCTGACCGCCGAGAGCGCGAGGCGCATTGGCGTGACCTACGCGCCGGTGGTATTGGGAGCACTCGCGACGGAGATCCGGACCGTCGCGCAGGTCACGTTTGACGAGACGCGTGTGAAGGCGATCTCGCCGAAAATCGACGGTTGGGTGGAGGAACTCTACGTCAACTACACCGGCCAGCCCGTGCAGCAGGGCCAGGCGCTCCTCTCCATATACTCGCCGATGCTGGTGTCCGCGCAGCAGGAGCTGCTGCTCGCGCGACAGTTAACGGTGGACGTCGCAGGCGGCACGCAGGATGCCCAGCGAGGGGCAGCTAACCTTCGCGAGTCCGCACGGCGACGTCTCGCGTTCTGGGACGTCCCGGCGAGCGAGATCGACCGAATCGAGCAGACGGGCGAGGTGAGGAAGGCCCTCGTCCTGCGCGCGACTGCGGGCGGTGTTGTCATCGAGAAGAGCGTCCTCGCGGGCCAGCGCGTCATGGCCGGCGAGACCTTGTATCAGGTTGCCGACCTCAGCACGGTTTGGCTTGAGGGCGAAGTCTTCGAACGCGACCTCCCGGGCATCCGGCTCGGGCAATTGGTTACGGCCGAGTTCGAGGCGCTGCCCGACGCACCTCGGACGGGTAGGATCACCTACGTGTACCCGACACTCAATCCAGAAACTCGCACGGTGCGCGTGCGGGTCGAGCTGTCCAATCCGCGGCTCGCGCTGAAGCCGGGCATGTACGCCACTATCCGCGTGAGCGGATCGGGTCCCGATTCAGCGCTCAGCGTGCCCCGCTCAGCCGTGCTTTCCACGGGCACGCGCAACCTGGTGTTCGTGAAGCGGGCCGACGGCATGCTCGAGCCGCGCGAGGTCGTACTCGGGCTCGCGACGACGGATCGAATGCAGATCCTTCGGGGGCTCGTGGTGGGTGACACGGTGGTCGCCTCTGCCACCTTCCTCATCGACGCCGAGTCGAACTTAGGCACGTCACTGGGCGGAATGGGGGACATGCCGGGCATGGAGATCACGCCGCGGACTCCTGCGGCCCCTGCACGCCCGGCTGGCGTCCCGCCCAAAGGGAACGGCGGGTCAGGCGCTCACTCCGGGCACGGAGGCTGACCTCATGCTGAAGCGCGTGATCGAATGGTCGGTCGACAACAAGCTGCTCGTGATTCTGTTCACGGCGGCGCTCGTTATCGGAGGCGTCTGGTCGATCCGAAATACGCCGCTTGAAGCGCTGCCCGACCTATCGGACGTGCAGGTCATCGTTCAGGCCGACTACAACGAGCAGGCGCCGCGCATTGTCGAGGACCAGGTCACGTATCCCATCGCCGCCGAAATGCTCAAGGTGCCTGGCGCGAGCACGGTGCGAGGATACTCGTTCTTCGGTGTGTCGTTCGTCTACGTGATTTTCGAGGACGGCACGGATCTGTACTGGGCGCGCACGCGCGTGCTTGAATACCTCAACAGCATCAAGGGGAAGCTCCCCGATAACGTGTCGCCCACGCTCGGCCCGGACGCGACGGGGCTCGGGTGGGTGTACCAATACGTGCTTGAGGACACGACCGGCCAGCGTAGCTTGGCCGAACTTCGCAGCCTCCAGGACTGGTACATCCGTTACGCGCTCACTGCTGTGCCAGGCGTCTCCGAGGTCGCGAGCGTCGGCGGGTTCGAGAAGCAATACCAGATCGACATCGACCCGGCGAAACTGCTCGCGTACCGCATTCCCGTGACGCGGGTCATGAGCGCGATCCAGAGCGCTAACGCCGATGTCGGTGCGATGGTCATGGAGCTCTCCGAGCGAGAGTACATGGTGCGCGGGCTTGGCTACCTGCGAAGCATCTCTGACATCGAGAACGTTGTTGTCGGCGCCACCGCCACCGGTACGCCGATTCGCGTGGCCGAGCTCGGCCGGGTGACTGTTGGCCCTGCGGTGCGACGGGGGATCACGGACCTCGACGGGCGGGGCGACGCCGTGGGAGGGATCGTCGTGATGCGATTCGGCGAGAATGCGCTCGCCACCATCGACCGCGTCAAGGCGAAGCTGGCCGAAGTGCAGCCCGGTCTTCCAGCCGGCGTGGTGGTACGCCCGGTCTACGACCGGAGCGACCTGATTGAGCAATCGATTGGCACAGTGAAGGAGACGCTGGTCCAGCAGGCGGTGATCGTCGCGCTCATCTGCATCGTTTTCCTTCTCCACGTCCGCTCTGCGCTCGTCGCTGTGATCACGCTGCCTATCAGTGTGCTCATCGCATTCATCGGGCTGCGGGTGCTCGACATAGGCGCTGATATCATGTCGCTCGGGGGCATCGCGATTGCCATCGGCGAGATGATCGACGCGGCCATCGTGATGGTGGAGAACATGCACAAGCAGTTGGAGCGGCGCGCACCGCCCGGGACAGACCGGATCGACACGTCCACACTCACGAATAGCGAGCGGTGGGAGATCGTGACCGCGTCCGCCAAGGAGGTCGGGCCCTCGCTGTTCTACTCGCTGCTCATCATTGCGGTTTCCTTCGCCCCAGTCTTCACGCTCGAGGGGCAGGAAGGGCGGCTGTTCAAGCCGCTCGCGCTGACCAAAACGTTCGCAATGGCGGCGGCAAGCCTGCTCAGCGTCACGCTCGTCCCGGTGCTCATGGGGCTCTTTATCCGGGGCCGCATCTTCCGCGAGCAGCGCAATCCGCTGAGCCGCGTCCTGATCCGGATGTACCGCCCGGTGCTCGCATGGGTGCTGCGCCACCGCTGGCCAGTGATCGTCGGCGCCGCCGCCTCGCTGATTCTCACCTGGATTCCGTTCCAACGGATCGGCAGCGAGTTCATGCCTCCGCTTCAAGAAGGAACGATTCTCTTCATGCCCACCACGCTGCCGGGCGTCAGTGTGGCCCGTGCGCGCGAACTCCTGCGGCAGCAGGACGCGATCCTCAAGTCGTTCCCCGAGGTGAAGAGCGTGTGGGGGAAGGCTGGGCGTGCGAACACCGCCACCGACCCGGCGGGGCTCGACATGGCGGAGACCACAATCCAGCTCAATCCCGAATCCCAGTGGCGCACGGGAATGACGTACGACAAGCTCATCGCCCAGATGGACTCCGCGGTGCGGATACCGGGGGTGACCAACGCGTGGACGATGCCGATTCGCGGCCGCATTGACATGCTCGCCACCGGCATCCGTACGCCCGTCGGCGTGAAGCTGTTCGGGCCGGACCTGGCGACGCTCGAGCGCCTCGGCAAAGAGCTTGAACAGCACCTCCAACCGGTTGCCGGGACACGCAGCGTGTTCGCCGAGCGGGCCGTAAGCGGCTACTACCTCGACATCGACATCGACCGGGCCGCCGCGGCACGCCACGGGCTGAACGTCGGCGACATCCATACGGTGATCGCCACCGCGATAGGCGGCATGACGATCACCCAGACGGTCGAGGGGCGGGAGCGCTACGGGGTGCGGGTGCGCTATCCGCAGGAGCTGCGCGACACACCGGAGCGTCTCGCCGCCGTGCTCGTGCCGGTGGGTCACGACGCGGCGCCAGGGTTAGGAGGTGCCGCGATGGGCGGCGCGATGGGAGCTGGAGCTACGCCGTCTGCGCGTCCAGGCGTTGCACAGGTGCCGCTCGGACAGGTCGCGACGATCAAGCAGGTCGCCGGGCCGATGGTTGTCCGCACCGAGGACGCGCAGCCGACGGCTTGGGTGTACGTGGACGTCGTCGGCCGCGATATCGGCGGCTACGTGGAAGAAGCCAAGTGGGTTGCCAGCCGGAATATGACGCTGCCTCCGGGCTACACGATGGTGTGGAGCGGGCAGTACGAGTACATGGAGCGCGCAAAGGAAAAGATGCAGGTTGTCGTGCCAGCGACACTCGCCATTGTCCTGTTGCTCCTCTATTTCAACTTCAAGCGCATCAGCGAGACGCTGATCGTGATGCTGTCGATCCCGTTCACCACAGTAGGCGGCGTGTGGTTCGTCTGGGTGCTCGGCTACAACTGGTCGGTGGCCGTGACCATTGGCTTCCTCGCGCTTGCCGGGGTGGCCGCCGAGACGGCCGTCATTATGCTCGTGTACCTGAATAGCGCGTGGGCGGAACGGAACGCCGAGGGACGTGTCCCTGAAATGCACGACCTGTACGAGGCGGTGATGGAGGGGGCGGTGGAACGCGTTCGCCCGATGATGATGACGGTTGCGTCCACAATCATCGGGCTGCTTCCGATTTTATGGGGCACAGGCACCGGGGCGAGCGTGATGAAACGCATCGGCGCGCCAATGATCGGCGGGATGGTGAGCAGTACCATCCTCACGCTGCTGGTGGTGCCAGCGATCTGGTCGCTGGTGAAGCAGCGTGAGCTGCAGAGCGAGCGTCGGCCCACCTTGCGTGCTATTCGAGATCCGCGATCAACGCCTCCATCTCCGCAATCTCGCGTCGCTGCGCTTCGATGATTTCGTCCGCAAGCTTGCGCACGCGCCGGTCGGTGA
>JALOPN010000081.1 GCA_025453875.1 Gemmatimonadaceae bacterium
GCGAGCGTCTCCGGGCCGGTGAACTGTCCATCGCCGAAGAACACGTCCACGCCGAGCTCGCGATAGCGCGGCGCGCCATCCACCGGCGCGATCTGCGCGCGCAGACGACGCAAGCGTTCCATGACTGCGCTGAAGTCGCCGTCGCCGGTCACGGCGGGTCCGCCAAACGACGGCGCCGCGTGCCGCGCGGCGTGCCACGCGCGTGCGGCACGCAGGACCGCCTTGCTCGGGACGCACCCCACATTGAGGCAATCGCCGCCCATGAGATGGCGTTCAACGAGTGCGACACGAGCGCCCAGTCCTGCCGCGATGGCCGCACTCACGAGCCCGGCCGTGCCCGCGCCGATCACCACGAGGTGATAGCGCGCAGCCGGCGTCGGGTTCACCCAGTCGCTCGGGTGGACCTGCGCCAGCAGCGCGCGGTTGTGTTGATCGTCGGGGAGGAGCGTGGTCACGACTGGGGAGCGGAGACGTCGAGGGGAACGGTTCATCGTGAACCGAGCACGCCATCAACGATGTCTGCGGGACCTAGTCACCGGTGGACCGCGGAGTTCCCGCCGGGCCGTGCGGCGCGGGCGCGTTCAGTGATCGCGTTGAGCAACCGATGCGCGCCGCCACTGCGCCACATCTTCGGGCGTATCGAGATCGAGGGCACCGTTCGGCAGGGGGACCGCGAGTTCATCACCACGCAGGAGCCCCTTGGCGCCGCGGTCACCGATGAGCGCGCCGAGCGTGGCCAGATCGGCGCGCGGCCACACGGCCGGAATGCCGCGCGTCTCGCCGTACGACGACACCACGCGCTCACCGGTCCGGGCGAAGCGGTGCAGCAGCGTCTGCAAGTGGGGCGTGGTGACGGCGGGCTGATCACACGCCAGGAGCAACAGGCCGTCGGCATCACCCGCCGCCGCCACCGCCGCGCGAATGGACGACGCCATCCCCTCGGTCCAGTCGGCGTTGTGGATCCATCGCACGCGATTGTGCAGAATTGTGGGCAGCGCGTGCCGCACGAGCGCCCGAACGTCGTTCGCCGCGTGGCCGGTGATGATGCACACCGACGTCACATCGCACGCCAGCAGCGCCTGCGTGAGTGACACGAGCAGCGGGACATCGTCGTCGGCGCGCAGCAGTTGTTTCGGCGTACCGAGGCGCCGCGAGCCGCCGGCGGCGAGCAGCGCCGCGGCAATCCGTGGGTCGTGCGTGTGCGCGTCAGTCACCGGCACGCTCGATGCTGCACGCCGCGTCGGTGGGAACGGACGGCAACGACGGCGTCGCCGAACGCGTGTGCAGCGGCATGCGCCGTTCGCGCAGCGGGCCACCGGTACGCGTATTGAGCACCGCCTGCACCTCGGCCACGGTGGCGAGCGCAATCTCCTCGGGCGACTCGGCGCCGATGTCGAGGCCGATCGGTGCGTAGACGCGTGTGGCATCGGGCGTGGCGTGGACGCCGACCGTGTCGAGCAGGCGCGCGGCGCGCTGTCGCGACCCGAGCAGGCCGATGTACGGCGTCTCGGTGGTGAGGGCGGCGCGCAGCCATGCGGCGTCGTGTTCGTACTTGTGGGTGCAGAGCGCGAACGCGGTGCGTGCGTCTGTCGGGAGCAGACCCGCGGCGAGGGCAGTGCCGGCCGCGTCAGGCGTGACCGTCTGTCGCTGCACCGGCTGCGGCAGGTGCAGCGACTCCAACACGTGCTCGCGATGGTCGACGACGGTGACAGCGACGCCGGCCGAGTGCGCGATGCGCGCCATGGCCTCGGCACCGCGTGATGCCCCCACGATCACGAGGTGTGGCGGCGGCAGCACGGGCGTTGCGAAGTGGCGAGGTACGGTGTCATCGAGCCACGCGGCGGCGGTGCGGTGCACGATGTCACGCACGGCGTGCAGGCGTGGATCGTCGCTCGCGGCGTGCGCGCTGACGAACTGCACGGTGCCGGCCGTCGGTCCATCGAGGTGATGCAGCAGCAGGCCGCGCGATCGCGCGTTCGCGGCCGCCACCGCCGCCTCGAGCGGAGCGAGGTCGGCGAGCGGGGCGAGCAGCACGTGTGCGACCCCGTCGCAGCCTGTACCGAAGCCCCAGATGGTCTCGAGGTCCTCGCGCAGATCGTAACGCAGCAGCTGCGCGGTGCCACTCGCACACACGGCGGCGGCGTGCTCGGCGACATCGCCTTCGAGGCACCCACCGCTGATCGCTCCCGCGAGGACGCGCTGCGCTGCATCGCACAGCACGCGGGCACCGGGCTGCCGGTACGACGAGCCCTCGACCGCCACCAGCGTGGCAAGCGCGAGCGGCACGTCCGGCCGATCACGCCGCGCCATGCGCGCCGCCTGCAGCAGCGTGACCAGTTCGGCGTGGGACATGCGAGAACGATACGGCGTGAACGGGGGTGGGGGCTACCCGTCAACTCTTCGAGGATCGCGCTCAACGGCCACAGACGCCGCGTCGCGCGGCGCCGACCCGCCACACCCCAGCTATCGCGGCAGAATGCGATGAAAATCGAGGTAGACCTCGCCGTCCGGGCCCGAGCGCTTGACCACGGCGTAGTCCGCGCCAACCCGGACCAACTCGCGAGCACTCTCGAACATGGAACGCAGCAGAACGCGACCGAGGAGCGCGCCGGAGGTGTCGAACACGTTCCATCCGTGTGGCAGCTCCTGATCTCGGATCCAGACACGGCCACGCGGATCGACACGCAACGCACCGAATGCCGGCTTGGTGCGCAGGGTATCACCCGCGGCAAGCCGTCTTCCGGCTTCCGGGCTCTGAGGAAAGACGCGCTGTGCGGCCACCCTCCATTCGGCCTCGGACAGGCGTTTCAAGGCAGGTCCCGCGCGAATCACTCGCGTCCGAGACCCAAACCGGTTGACAGTCCAGAAGGCGTACTGCCGCGCATCGGCAACGACGTACCCGCTGGCGGCTGGCAGGACCCAGGGTTCGGTCATGAACGGGCTGTTGTAGCGTGGCTCGACCAATCGGCCCAGTGACGCGACTTCGGTGCCATCTGGCCGGATGATGCGGTATTCGTTCGCGCCTCGCGTTCCTCCGCCGCGCACGACGAGCGTCCCATCCTCGTGGCAGGCGTCGAACACCGCGAAGCCTGGAGGGCGTGGATATTCGCGAACGAAGGTACCTGCCGATGTCCAGGTCGAGAGTCTCCCATCCCCGCCATGCACCACGAGGATGGTATCGCCGCGCAGCAAACAGAGGTCGCGCGTCTCTCTGAACTCCGAGGGGCCCGAACCAACACGCCCCCGCGACGCCCTGCAACTTGCCGCGCGCGTCGAAGAACTTGAGCGCGGTCCGATCCATCACGACGACGCGACCGTCCGAGAGGTGCGTCGCTGTGAGAAAAAAATGCCGCGCATCAAACTCGGCGCGCTCGTCTTCGGGGAGGCCGCCAAGCGAAAGGTAGGGTCGGTCCGTCAGGCGAACGCCGAACGGCCGCGTCGGCAGCGATTCATGCTCGACCGTTGGTGTTCGTGCGGCTGGTGATCTGGTGGACCGCGCATCGAGCGTGCTCGCCATCAAACAGACACCGGTGGCGATCACACGTCTCCACTGGCAGAGGCGAAGGGACGCAAAGTCCCTTCGCCTCTGCCAGCCAACATCACGCGAGGACATCAAAGTACTTCGGTGCATGTCACTTGATACATCGACAGGCCCATGCAGTGGAAGAAGTACTGAACCGCCCCGGGTTTTCAGGAGGCGTGTGCAGTTGATTCCCGAGGACTCGCTCTGGGCCGAGTGGGTGCGGTAATACTGCTCCTCGCACTCGGCCGGCGGTAGGTAGCCGAGCGGGGCCATCACGCGCTGGGTGTTGAACCACGCCACGCACTCGAGCGTGGCGTACGCGACGTCATCGAAGCTCTGCCACGGCCCCCGACGGCGAATGACCTCGGTCTTGTACGGCCCGATGAGCGCCTCGGCGAGCGCATGGTCGTACGCGTCGCCGACGCTGCCGAGCGAGGGAGCCGCCCGTGCGTCGGCCAAGCGGTCGGCGTAGCGCATTGCGACGTATCGCGCGCCGCGATCCGAGTGCACCACAGGCAGGCCGTCCAGTACCCGATCATGTAGCGCCTGCTCAAGCGCGTCGAGGATCAACTCCGGAGTGCAATGTCGCGCGCGCACGCCAGCCGATGCTGCGCCTCAAGAACACGTCGATCACAAAGACCACGTACACGAAGCCGTGTCACGTCGCGTCATACTTGAGTTCCGCTGGCCGACTACGCCGCGCCATGCGCGCCGCCTGCAGCAGCGTGACCAGTTCGGCGTGGGACAATCGAGAACGAGACGGCGTAGAGGCGCTTAGATCATGGTACGCCGGCTTGACAACCCGGGAAACAGCCGGCTACGATCGCACGATGCGTCCAGTAGCCCCCCCCCAGCATAAGGCGTGCCGCGCTGCGTGTTTCGCTCGCAGCGCGGCGACCTGTCGCTGTCTTCGCGTTCGTCGGCGCCGTTGCTTGCGACCAGCCGACTCCGCCCGAGCCTGAGTCGGTCGCATCACCCACATCAAGGCCAGAGGTGCCGACGTGGGAGCCTCGGCAGACTCTCCACTGCGCGAACCCGGTTTGCGCGTCACCTGACCGTCCGTGGTCTGAGTTCGTCTCGCTCGGCCTCGGAACCGAGACCGCGTTCGACAGCTCGGCGGCGGTATTCTCATTTCCCCAGCGAACACTCGTGCGCGTCACGGTGATCGGACGAATCGGTCGCATCTACAACCCGATGATTCCGCCGAGCTGGAATCTGGGCGGCAGCCGGTATCCGTCGCTCGATGCCGACGGCGAGTGGATCGGAGGCAGTCGCGGTGGTGACGTGTACACATCGTTCACCGGGACGGGCGCAACGAACATCTCCGCCATCGGTCCGTCGCCGAACGCGCCTGCACCAGGACTGCTCGACTCCTTCAGCGTGGTGGGCGTTGTACGCGGCAGTGGATCGGTCAAGCGTCGTGCGTTCCTCCAGCCCACCTACCCGGGTCCGCCTGCCTGCAATGGCCTTACCGGGATCCGATGTGTCATCGGCATCGGCGGGCAGCAGGTTGTCCGCATCGAAATTGTCTCGAACGGGCTGCTCACGCTCAGCGCGTCACCGGCCGAGGTCGTGACAGGAGGCGCGGTGACCTTTGCCGCGTCAGCGGGATCGCTTGCGGTTACGGTGCACGAGTGGATTTGGCGTCCCGACGCCGGTGCGCCGCCGCTCGCAAGGGTGATCAGCGCTGACGGCGCGCCCAGCACACGTGTGCCCTCCGGATCCGGGCAAGCGTCGCAGACATCGGCCGCGAGTTGTCAGGCGGGCCAGTCCACCTGCACGATTCCCGTGTACGAACCGGGAGTCATGTGGGTGCGAGCGACGGTTGGGAGTGGCGGCAGTGCCTCGATGCAGGCGGCGAGTGCGCCCGCGGCGGCGTTTCCTGCGGTTACGTGTCCCACCGGCGACTCGCTGCTCGATCTCCCGGCCACACGCGAACTCATGAAGGCAGTGATGACGCGCACTGAGATGCTGACGCCCAAAGTGGAATGGGCTGGTTACGTGTATAGGTTGCCGGATGGCAGCCATCGTTTTGAGGTGGACGTGAGCGCGAACAACACGTGCAGCAGCGCCAATGCGCCACGGCGAAGCACGAATCCTGATTGGACACCAGTTCTCGTAGCGCATTCTCACCCTGCCGCGCCTGGTGGACAGTTGTGTTCCGGGTTGCGGGCCGGTCGCGGTCCACATGGCGGAATTCTGTCACCGAGGGACTGGGATTTCGTCGATCCTCGCTGGCACCCGCCTCCCGCCGTGCCGATCGTTGCGATCGATCCCCGAACAATCGCGATCGGTCGTACCGGTGAATGGAACGATCGAGTCGTTGAGCTCGAGGCAGATAGTCAGGTGCCGGTCGTTTCACGAGTTCCCGACCGGCAGCAGTTCGATTTTGCATACTCGGAGTATCCACGGAGGACGCCAGCATGCGAACGACCCTGAGCATCGCTACCCCAGTGGGACTGGTGCTAGTGTTGACAGTCTCAAGCAACCCTTCGATCAACCTCACTACGTCACCCGATCTACCCACGAATCCTTGCCTTCATGGCTACGAGGGCGGCGAGCAACGAGTCCTCGACAACGCGAGAGGACTCGCCGCAGAGACAGACTCGGTCACGGCGGGATTTCGAAGCACTCTCGACTTGACGTGGTGGCCGCTCGACAGTGTGGTGTCCACGCTCGATGCAACCGTCTGCGCTCACGTGGATTCGCTGATCGCGCAGTGGCAAGCGACTGCGGAGGCGCATTCGTTGGGCGCGACACGGGATTCCGCGTGGCCTGGAATCAACGTCGCGCGCGTAAATCCGCACAAGTATCTCGCGAAGCCACCGTTGGTTCAGGCCGGGGCGCGCTGGTACTTCGTCGTCGACTCACTGACGGGAGACGTTCGGTTCTATCGCGCAAACATGTAACGGCGGCCCGCTGGGAGGTATCGGCCAGAGGCGTGCAACGACGCAGGAGTTTTCCACAGCGCGATCGACTGCTCGCGCGCGGCCGAATCCGGGTGGACGCCGGTCTCGCTCGTTCATTCCCACGCCGCTGTCTCCAGTGGTCCGCTCTGCGGTGACGCTCGACAGGCAGACCGAGGACTACCCTGCGCGACAGGTCGGTGCCGCTCGCTTTCCCATCAAGTTGCGGTTTGACGCTGCCAATTTGTCGCATTCCTGGAGGTTTTGATCATGCGAACTACCGTGACGATCCTTGCGGGCGCCGCCGCCGTGCTCGCCGCGTTTCATCACATGGCCGCGTCTTCGTCCCGATACACACGTCCGGCGACATCGAATCAGTGCGCGCATGGTCGGGAGGGTCAGGCGCAAGGACTGCGCGACAACGCGAGTGCGTTCGCTTCGGATCCAGACTCGGCGTACGCCGAACGCAGAGCGGATTTCGGGCTCGTGTTGTGGCCGATCGATAGTGTGCAGTTGACGCAGGACCCGACGGTGTGCGCACATGTCGATTCGCTCATCGCGGTCTGGCAGGCCAGCCCGGACGCGCAGTCGAAGAACGCGCGTCGCTTCGCCGGGTGGCCCGGCATCACACTCGCCCGCATCAATCCGCACAAGTACATGGCGCGCCCGCCGTTCCGCGACGATCGCGGTGCCGACTGGTACTTCATCGTCGATTCGGTCCGTGGAGGCGTCAGCTTCTTTCGCATGTACGATCAATAAGTGCAGCGACGGCGAGCCCCGTGTTGCCTCCGGAGCTCGCCGCAACGATGCCTGACCACGGTCTGTCGCGTCGTCCGTCGCCCGGCGACCTGCCGCCCTGGCTCACTGCTCCATCGCCGTCCGCCCCTTCTTCGCCTTCACGTGTTGATCGAGCCACGCCACCGTCTCCGCGAGCGTGTGGCCGATGCTCTCCCGCGCCGCGTACCCGTGCGACTCGGCCGGTAGCTGCACGTAGCGCGCCGTCGCCCCATTCCCCTTGAGCGCCGCGTACATGCGCTCGCTCTGAATGGGGAACGTGCCCGTGTTGTTGTCGGCCATGCCGTGAATGAGCAGGAT
The DNA here is from genome assembly GCA_025453875.1 of Gemmatimonadaceae bacterium. Lineage (GTDB taxonomy): Bacteria > Gemmatimonadota > Gemmatimonadetes > Gemmatimonadales > Gemmatimonadaceae > JAABRT01. The sequence continues at coordinate 7,525 of JALOPN010000081.1, forward strand.
CGGATCCTTGATCTTGTTCGCGTGCGTGAACGGCGACATCGTCGTGTAGATGTCCTGTGCTTCCCAGTACGTGCGCTGCTCCGCCTGGAATCCGAATGGCGTGAGCGTGCGGTTGTACGCACCGCTGCGCGCGACACCGGCCTTGAACAGACGTGAGTGCGCCAGCAGGTTCGCCGTCATGAACGCGCCGTACGAGTGTCCGCCCACGCCGATGCGATCCCGATCGGCCACGCCGCGTGCCACGATCGCGTCCACGGCCGCCTCGGCGCTCGTCACGAGCTGCTGCACGTAGGTGTCATTCGGCTCCGCGTCGCCCTCGCCGATGATCGGCATGGTGGGGCCATCGAGCACGCCGTACCCCTGCGTGAGCAGGAACAGATGACTCGCTCCGGTGGGGCGCACGAATCGATCAGGGGAGCCCACGACCTG
>JALOPN010000378.1 GCA_025453875.1 Gemmatimonadaceae bacterium
GACGCACGGTACAGCGCCGATGGACGCACGCTCGTGTATCACGACCGCAAGGGCGGCGAAAACGCGTGGCGCAAGCATCAGCAGTCCGCGATCGCGCGTGATCTCTGGGCGTTCGACGTCGCGCGGGGGACGCATCGCCAGCTCACGACGTGGGTGGGCGAAGATCGATCGCCGGTGTTCGTCGAGGGCAACCGCGCGCTGCTGTTCCTGAGTGAGGAGAGCGGCACGTTCAACGTGCATCGCCTCGATCTCGCAACGGGCGCGCGATCGCAGGTCACGCGCTTCACGGGAGCACCCGTGCGCTTTCTCTCGGTCGCCAACGACGGCACGGCGGCGTTCGGCCACGACGGGCAGCTGTACGTGATGCGCCCCGGGGCCTCGCCGGAGCGCGTTCGTGTGACCATCTCCGCTGACGCCAAGGCCAACGCCGAGCGCGTGCTGCCCATCAGCGGCGGCGTGTCGGGACTCGTCGTGTCGCCGAACGGCAAGGAAGTGGCCTTCCTGTTTCGCGGTGATGTCTTCGTCGCGGGCGTCGACGGCGGCGCCGTCAAGCAGGTCACGCGCACCGTCGAAGCCGAGTCGGGTGTGCAGTTCACGCCGGACGGACGAGCGATCGTGTACGCGAGTGAACGCACCGGCCGTTGGGGCATCTACGAGGCGCGACGGACTCGCGACGGCGAGCCATACTTCCACGCCGCGACACTGCTGCGCGAGACGCCACTCCTCGTGAATGACCGCGAGAACTTCCAGCCGCTGTTCTCCCCCGACGGTCGCGAGCTCGCGTACATCGAAGACCGCAATACACTGAAAGTGCGCACGCTGGCCACCGGTGCGACACGCACACTGCTCACGCCGCGCGAACTCGATGCCACCGGCCCCACACATCATTTCGTGTGGAGCCCCGATGGCAAGTGGCTCCTGTTCGACCTGTCGGTGCCCGGGCTCGCCCCCGGTGAGGTCGGACTCGTACCCGCCGATGGTCGTGGCCCGGTGCGCAACCTCACGCGCAGCGGCTTCAGTGACAGCCGTGCGATGTGGATCCTCGGCGGCGCCGGCATGCTGTGGCTCAGCAATCGTGATGGTCTCAAGGGCGTCGCCCAGGCGGGCGGCGCGCAGCGCGATGCCTACGCCCTCTTCTTCACGCGCGCCGCGTGGGATCGCTTCCAGCTCACGAAGGAAGAGCTCGCGGTGCGTCAGGAAGCGGAGAAGTCGGCGTCACCCGCAGCGCGTCGTCCCGACAGCACGAGCAGCGCACCCGCCGCGCTTGCCCTCGATCTCGACGACGCGGCGCTCGAGACGCGACGCGCTCGCCTCACCATCCACTCCTCGTCGCTCGGCGATGCCCTCGTGAGCAAGGATGGGGAGCACCTCTACTATCTCGCGCGCTTCGAACGCGGATTCAATCTCTGGACCACGAACCTGCGCACGAAGGAAACGAAGCAGCTCGTGGCGCTCAACGCGAACAGCGCGAGCATGCAGTGGGACCCGGAGCAGAAGTCGCTGTTCGTGCTCGCCAACGGGCAACTCTCGAAGATCGATCCGTCATCGGGCAAGCGCGATGCCATCACGCTGAGCGGCGAGATGCTCGTGGACGCCAACGCCGAGCGCGCCACGCAGTTCGATCAGGTGTGGCGTCGCGTGCGCGATGTGTTCTACACGGCGGGGTGGCACGGGGCCGACTGGCCCGCGCTCCGCACCGTGTACGAGAAGCATCTGCCGCACATCGGCACGCCACACGAGTTCGCCGAACTGCTCGCGGAAATGCTTGGCGAGCTCAACGTGAGCCACAGCGGAGCGACGTATGGCGGCGGACAGGCGACGGACGATGCCACGGCCGCACTCGGCGTGCTCTTCGACCCGGCGTACACCGGCCTGGGTGCGCGCGTCGTGGAAGTGCTGGCGGGTGGGCCGCTCGATCGCGTGGACAGCACGGTCCGCACGGGCGCACTCCTCATCGCCATCGATGGTGATACGGTGGGACCCGACGTGGACATCGCACGTTTCCTGAATCGCGTGGACATCGCACGTTTCCTGAATCGCAAGGCAGGTCGCGCGGTGCTGCTCACCTTCCGCGATGGCAACGCGACCGTCGAACGGATCGTGAAGCCGATCACGCTGGCCGAGGAGACCCGTCTCCTCTACGCGCGTTGGGTGCGGCGCAATCGCGAGGAGGTGGAACGACGGAGCAATGGACGGTTGGGCTACATCCATCTTCCCGGCATGAACGACGGTGCGTACCGCACGACGTTCGAGGAAGTCCTCGGACGCTACGCCGACAAGGACGGACTGGTGGTGGATACGCGATTCAACGGCGGTGGCGACCTCGTGGCCGATCTGGCCATGTTCCTGTCGGGCGAGCGCTTCTTCGAGTACACCACCGATACACGCAGCAGCGGCTTCGAGCCGAACTTCCGCTGGACCAAGCCCAGTGTCGCCCTCGCCAATGAAGCCAACTACAGCGACGGCCACTGCTTCGCCTACGCCTATCGGCAGTTGCAGCTCGGGCCGCTCGTTGGGGCCTCGGTCCCCGGCACGTGCACCTTCGGCGGCTGGCAGTCGCTCCCCGACGGCATCCGCTGGGGCGTCCCCGCCATGGGTGTGAAGGATTCTCGCACCGGTCGCTACCTCGAGAACCTGCAGACCGATCCCGACGTCCGCGTGCTCAATGATGCGGCGCTGCAATCGTCGGGTCGTGATCAGCAGCTCGAAGCGGCCATCGAGGCGCTGCTCGCCCGACTGCGCTGAGACGGAGTACATTGCGCGCATGACCCCTCCATCGCGTTTCCGCCGAACACTCGTGCAAGTCATGACCATGCAGGTCATCGCACTCGCCGTGCTGTGGCTGTTGCAGTCCCGTTACGCCAGCTGAGTC
>JALOPN010000082.1 GCA_025453875.1 Gemmatimonadaceae bacterium
GCGCGCGGCTCAATCCATCTGTCTCCGAATGAAGGTCGGGATTTCCATGTCGTCCAACTCAACGTTCGCCGGGCCCGAAACGTTCGGGCGGATCGGCCGGGCCGGCGGGGCGGCTCCCTCGCGGATGGGACGAACGGGGGCGGCGGCCGGTCTCGCCGGCGCGGCCGGCACCTGACGGTCGCGCTGCGCCGGGAACGGCAGCACGGCACCCGGCCGGCCGGCCGGCGCGCTCGGCGCCTGCGGCGCGGCGCCGAAGCTCGACCCCATGCCGGTGGCCCCGAGGCCGCCCTGCAGGATGCGGTCGAAGCCGGTGGCAATGACCGTGACGCGGATCTCGCCCTGCATCGCCGGCTCGTGCACCGCACCGAAGATGATTTCGGCCTCGTCGCCCACGGCATCGTGCACGATCTCGTTGATCTGGTGCACTTCGCCCAGGGTGAGGTCTTCGCCGCCGGTGATGTTGACGAGCACACCCGTCGCGCCCGAGATCGACACGTTGTCGAGCAGCGGCGAGGCAATGGCCTGCTGCGCGGCTTCCGTCGCGCGGCTCTCGCCACGACCGATGCCCGTGCCCATGAGCGCCGAGCCACCGTTCTGCATGACCGTGCGCACGTCGGCGAAGTCGACGTTCACGAGACCGGTCTCGCTGATCAGCACCGAGATGCCCTGCGTCGCGTGCAGCAGCACTTCGTCGGCCTTCTTGAGCGCCTCGTGGAAGGGAATGCCCTTGCCCACCACGGCCAGCAGTCGCTCGTTCGGCACGACGATCATCGTGTCGACATGCTTGCGCATCTCGGCGATGCCCTCTTCGGCCTGCCGCATGCGCTTGCGTCCCTCGAAGAGGAACGGCCGCGTCACGATGCCCACCGTGAGCGCACCCGCATCGCGCGCGAGCTGGCAGATGACTGGCGCTGCGCCAGTGCCGGTACCGCCACCCATGCCGCAGGTCACGAAGACGAGGTCGGCGTGCTGCACGACGCGCGACATCTCGTCCTTGCTCTCTTCGATGGCCTGCCGGCCGATATCAGGGCGTGCGCCCGCACCAAGACCACGCGTCAGCTTTTTGCCGATCTGGATCTTGACGTCGGCCTTGCTGTGCAGCAGCGCCTGCGCGTCGGTGTTGACCGACACGAACTCGACGCCTTCGAGGTGCTCCTCGATCATGCGATTGACCGCATTCCCACCACCGCCGCCGACGCCGATCACCTTCATCCGGGCGTTCTGCGACGCGCTCTCCTCCAACTCGAACGGCATGCGGGGTAGCTCCATCGGGGCAATCGACACACTAGGGTGAGTCAACGGGCGCGCTGCGACACTCGACGTCGCGACGGCCGCGGGCGGGTCAGAATCTGCGGTCGGAATATACGTGTGCACGTCGCATCACGCGACGGGCACCACGGCATTTTTCATTCACGACAGCGACCCAACGTACGATGCCTGTCAAGAGCGGTTGTCCACATCACGCACCCGGCCAAACAGCGATGTGATTCCGCGCACGTCGGCCCATCAGAAGAAGTCCTGCAACCACTCCTTCACGCGCCGCGCCAGCTTGTCCACGCTGCCGCCCGACAGCCCCGCCCGACGCACCACCACCCCACCCAGCGCCGCCCGATGGGCGCCGTACAAGGCGAGTCCCGTCACCGTCGTGAAGCGTGGCTCATCGACCAGCTCACGCAGCCCCGACAGGCGACCCGCAGGCAGCCCCACGCGCGCACTCATGCCGAGCACTTCGGCCGCCAGATCCGCCACACCTTCGAGCGAGGCCCCGCCGCCCGTCAGCACCACGCCCGCGTTCAGCTTGCCGCGGTACCCCGCCGTCTCGATCTCTCGCGCAATGAGATCGAAGATCTCGTCCATCCGCTGGTGGATGATGTGCGCCATCAGCTCGCGCGAGAGATGCCGTTCCCCCTGCGTGGCCGTGGCCGGCACCGCGATGAACTGCTCTTCGCCACCGAGCAAACCTTCGTACGCGCAGCCGTACGCTTCCTTGAGCTGCTCGGCGTCGTGCTGCGTCACGCCGAGTCCGTGCACCAGGTCACCGGTGACGTTGTGGCCGCCGTACGGGAGCGAGCCGATGTGGCGAATCTTTCCTTCGTGGAAGATCGCGACGTCGGTGGTGCCGGCTCCGAGCTCGATCAGCGCAACGCCAAGCTCCTTCTCTTCCTCGTTGAGGACCGACAGCGCACTCGCGATGGGTTCGAGCACGAGCTCGCGCACCTTGTAGCCGGCCCGCTCCACGCTGCGACGCAGGTTCATCGCCGGCGCGCTGCCAATGGTGACGAGGTACATCTCGGTTTCGAGTCGCGTCGCCACCATGCCGACGGGATCGCGAATCCCCTGCGTCGCGTCGACGCGATACTCCTGCGGAATCGCGTGCAGCAGCTCGCGATCCTGCGGAATCGCGAGGGCGCGCGCCACTTCGTTCACGCGTTCGACATCGGCGCGCTGGATCTCGTCACCACTGATCGCGACCACGCCCGTGCTGCACATCGCGCGCACGTGTTCGCCGGCAATGCCGACGTACAACGACTCGGCCGTCACGCCGGCGAGCTTCTGCGCCTCATCCATGGCCTTGCGAATGGAGCGCGTCGCTTCCTCGATGTCGGACACGACGCCACGGCGCAGCCCCTGCGTGCGCGCTTGTCCCACGCCAAGCACCCGCAACATCGGCGCGCGCGGCAAATCGCCGCCGACCGATGCGACCAGTGCCGTGGTGTGAGCGGTGCCGATGTCGAGGGCGGCGATGATGGGGTCGGTCGTCATGGGAGTCGGGCGATCACCTGGTCTCGGAACCGCACATCCAGTTCGGCGGCGCGAAGGCGCCGGCGTGCGAGGTCCGCTTCGACCGGAAATATGTCCCCGAGACGGGCTACGGTCACGTCGGTGCGCGCACGCACGGTCACCCCCGAGAGTTCCAGCCGGGCCGAACCGTCCCGCTCCAGCGTGGCCTCCGAGATGCGCAGCCAGAGGGAGGGCGCCCCCTCGCGGATGCGATCCAGCAGTCCGAGCAGCGCCGAATCCCGGCGCCCGACGATCGGGACATCGAGGGGGCTCCCGGCCGGATCGAGCGGCAGGCGCTCGCCGAACACATCGACCGCGACAAGTCCCTGCCCCTCGGCAACCAACGCAACGGGCGTCCGCTCCAGCACCTCGAGAATGACGGTGTTTGGCAACCGTCGCCTCGCGTGTGCATCGATGATCATCGGGTGCGCGCGTGCGTGCGCCTCGAGTGAATCGAAGGGGTCCCATACCGACGCCATCGTGTCGATGGCGAGCTCGCGCATGAGCGCGTCGGGTTGCGTGTAGCGCAGCCCTTCGATTTCCACTCGGCGCACATGAAAGAACGCGAGCGACGCGAGCAGCAACGGGCCCCACCAGACGGCCGTGACGGCCGCGAGCACGCCGCCACCGAGCGCACCTCGACGCAGCCATCGACGCCAGGTTGGCTCGGCGCCCTCGGTCGTGGGAGTGGCCGGGCCGGTCATGTGCGCGCTGCGAGGGACGTGAGCAGCTGCGGCCCGACGCGCGTGATGTCACCCGCACCCACCGTCAGCACGAGATCGCCGGCCTCGACGATCGTCGCCAGCGCGTCCGCGCACGACGACTGCGGCCCTTCCCACACGGGCGGACGACCGCGCGCGTGCATGGCCTGCGCAATCACCGCACTGGTCACGCCGGGCAACGGCAGCTCACGCGCCGGGTAGATGTCGCACAAGGCGACGACGTCGGCCTGCGCCAGCGCTTCACCGAACTCGGTCGCGAAATCACGCGTGCGCGAGAACAGGTGCGGTTGAAAGGCCACCACGAGGCGCCGCTCGGGATACGCGGCGCGCGCAGCCGCGATCGTGGCGTTCACCTCGGTGGGATGATGCGCGTAGTCGTCGACCACAAGAATTCCCGCGTGCTCACCGAGCCGCTGAAAGCGACGCTCGACCCCGGTAAAGCGCGCCAGTCCGGGCAGCATGTCGGCGAGTCGCGCACCCACCATCAATCCGGCCGCGAGCGCTGCGAGTGCATTGCGCACGTTGTGCAGCCCGGGCACCCGCAACACGAGCTCGCCGGTTTCGCGCCCATCGAACGAGACGATCGCGCGCGACCCGCCGTCCACCGCGACAATGTCGCGCGCGATCAGCCGGGCATGCGCCACCGCGTGCGAACCCGGCACGTCGAGCGCGTAGCGAACGACTTCGCGCGTCGCGTCCTGCGGAAGCGCGGCAGCGCCGGCATCATCTTCGCACAGCACGACGGCGCGCGCGGGCTGCAGAAACTGCGAGAACGTATGCGTGATGTCCGCCAGATCGTCGTAGATGTCGAGGTGATCGGCTTCGACATTGAGCACGACCGCGACGGTCGGCGTGAGCGCAAGAAACGAACGATCGTACTCGTCGGCTTCCACGACAAAGAGCGTGTTGTCGCCGACGTGCAGGTTGCTCCCCCACGCACCAACGCGTCCGCCTGCGATGCCCGTGGGCGCGAGGCCGGCCGCCGCGAGCGCCTCGGTCGTCATCACCGTGGTCGTGGTCTTGCCATGGGTGCCGGCAATCGCGACCAGCGTGCCTCCGCGCACCGCTTCACCGAGCGCTTCGGCGCGACGAATCACCGGCAGACCGAGCGCACGTGCCGCCACCAGCTCCGGATGCGATGCCGGCACCGCAGAGGAATACACCACCGCGCGCGCACCCTCGACGAGTCGCGCATCATGCGCACTGACGCGAATCCCGCGTGCAACGAGATCGGGCGCGCCGCCGGGATTCGCATCGGTGCCCTGCACCACGGCGCCACGACGCGAGAGCAGATCGGCAAGTCCGCTCATCCCCGCGCCGGCAATGCCGACGAAATGCACAGGTCGCGTATCAGTGGGATCGAGCAGTGGCATCAGGGGAGCTTCAGAACGTGGGTGGCGATGATGTCGGCGATCTCGGCGGCGGCGTGCGGTCGCCCGCGCGTGCGCGCCGCGACGGTCATGGCCTCGCGACGCATCGGATCGCGCTGCAGCGCCCCGATGAGCGCAGAGAGCGCATCCGGGCCAAGCTCGGACTGCGGAAGATGGACACACGCCCCGGCGGACGCCAAGGTGCGCGCATTGTGCGTCTGATGATCCTGCGCCGCCGTGGGCAGGGGGACCAGCACGGAGGGAATGCCCCACGCACACAACTCGGCGATGGTCATTGCGCCGGCGCGCGTGAGCGCGAGATCGGCCGCGGCGTAGGCGTCCGCGATGGGCGCCAGATACGGCACGACGCGCACGTCGGGCCCGGCGAGCGACACGAACCGTTCGTGATGCGCGCGACCGGTGGCCCAGATGAGCTGCACACCGTCCGGCAGTCCGGCTCGCACCCACGCGGCCACCGCCTCGTTGAGCGCCGCCGAGCCCTGGCTCCCGCCCACGATGAGCAGGACGAGTGCATTCGCGCGGATTCCCCACCGCGCACGCGCGGCCTCGCGATCCTGCGCTGCGGGGGGCGCGATCGGATTGCCCGACGGCACCACGCGCGTGCGAGCGCCAGTGGTGACGGTACGCGTCGCTTCGGGAAAGCCCAGTGAGAGCACGGCGGCTCGCGGCGCAAACCAACGCGTCACCTTGCCCGGAAAGCTGTCGCACTCGTGCAGTACAAGCGGCACCCGGTGCACGTGTCCCCAGGCCAGCGCGGCCCCTGCAGCGTATCCCCCGGTGCCGATGACTGCCGCTGGCCGCTCGGCGGCCGCCAGTCGACCGATGGCGCGCCACGCCTGCACGCCACCCGTCACGGTGCGCCAGTTGCGCCACGGCGCCGAGCGGTAGAGCGGGTGCAGCTCGAGCAACGTGTGCGAAAACTCGGTGGTCGGCAGCACCTCACGTTCGATGCCGCGCTGGGCGCCGATGAAGTGCGGGACCACCTGCGGCGCGCGACGCACGAGCGCACGCGCAATCGCGAGCCCGGGATACAGGTGGCCGCCAGTGCCGCCCCCCGAGAAGAAGACGCGCATGCGGATCAGCCGCGCCGTACGCGCATCACGATGGCCGCGTCATCACGCGCTACCGGCCACGAACGGATCGGTTGCGTCGACCCCATAGGTGCGCTCGCGCGTGCTGCCGATGTTCACGAGAATGCCCGTCATGAGCATCGTGAGCACCAGGTTCGATCGGCCGAAGGAGATGAACGGCAGCGTGAGCCCGGTGTTGGGCAGCAGGTCCATCGCCACACCAAGGTGCACGAACGCGGTCAGCACGGTGATGTACGTGAGGCCGAGTGCCACGAGCGACAGGTACGGTGTGCGCGCCTGCCGCGAGATGCGGAAGCCGAGCCAGCCGTACGCCGCGAACGCGACCACGAGCGACACGATCCCGACGAAGCCGAACTCCTCGCCCACCACGCTGGCGATGAAGTCGTTGTAGGCGAGTGGCACCCAGCCGCGCTGCTGCTGCCCCTCACCGAATCCGACGCCAAACAGTTGCCCGCTGCCAATGGCCACGAGCGATTGGTTCTGCTGATCGGCAACGCTCGAGGCGGGCTTTTCGGTCTTCGCTTCACCGGCCAGCCAGCTGTCAACGCGACGCTTGAGATACGGGGTGTCCTCCACCTTCTGCACCAACAGCGGAATCGCGAGCAGTGCGAGGAACACGAAGTGCGCGGTGCGCGCGCCACCGGCGAAGAGAAGGACGGCCATGAGCACGCAGAACGTCATGGCCATCGAGAGGTCGGGCTGCAGCATGGCAAACAATGACAGCAGCCCGATGACCACGAGGAACGGCCCCAGTCCCTTGCCGAGGCGTCGCAGCACGGGCGCCTTGCGCACGAGCATCATGGGTGTCCACACGATCACCGCGAGCTTTGCAAACTCGGCGGGTTGCAGCGAGCCGCCGAGCAGAAAGCGGCGTGACCCGCCGCGCTCCGGTGCGATGATCGTGTCGAACGGCGGAAAGGGCAGCACGGTCGCCAGCATCATGAGCAGACTGCCGCCCATGATCCACCAGGCCCAGCGTTGCCAGCGCTCGGCATCGAGCTTGGCCGTCACCGCGAACGCGACCAGACCCACCAGCATGCCCTGCGCCTGCCGCACGAAATAGGCGTACGGCGGACTGTTTTCGTTCATGGCGGTGATGGCGCTGGCGCTGAACAACACCACCAGCCCGATCAGTGCGAGCACACCGCTGACCACCGTGAGCGCGCGCGCTTCGGGCGTCATGCGCCAACGATCACGCGCGCCTCGGGTGCGTGGATCCGGCAGCGCGTCACGTGCGACGTCGCGGCCGCTCGTCCCTGACGCGTAGTCCGACGAGCCGAGATCGCCAAAGACGCCGACCGTCATGTCTCCCCCCGGGCCAGCGCGGCGAAACGACGACCGCGTTCGATGTAGTTCGCGAACATATCATAGCTCGAACAGGCCGGCGAGAGCAGGACGGCGTCGCCGACCTGCGCGAGGGATGTGGCACGCGCGACAACCGCATCGAAGCCGGCGTCGCGCATCCACTCCACCGACACGCGTGCGCCGAGCGCGGCCTGCAGCTGCGAGGCCGCGAGCTCTCCCGCTTCGCCGTAGCACAGCACGGCGCGCGCGCAGCGCGCGAGCGGCTCGGCCAGCGCGGTGTACGGCTCGCCCTTGTGGCGCCCCCCGATGAGCACCACCGTGGGCTGCGTCATCCCCTGCAGCGCCACCAACGTGCTGTCCACGTTCGTGGCCTTGGAGTCGTCGATGTACAGCACGCCGTCGCGCGTCGCGACCGGCTGCAGGCGATGCGGCAGTGCGACGAACCCGCGCACCGCCTCCGCCATCGCGGCGCGTGCGCTCGGCGTTGCGTGCGCAGCGTCGGCCCGGAGCACCGCCAACGCGGCCGCGAGCACGTTGGCGACATTGTGATCGCCCAGCAATGGCACGTCACGACGTGCCATGAAGGGCGTGCCATCGATGACGAGCTGATCACTCGCGCGATCGTACCACCC
>JALOPN010000083.1 GCA_025453875.1 Gemmatimonadaceae bacterium
CACCGGGTCCCAGAGCACCAACTCGTGCGCTCGCGCGCCACGCGCCACCGCGCGACAGGCCACGGCAGCGCCGAGGCGCAACCCCACGACCGTGATCCGTGAGACGCCCGCGAGAGCGCGCAGCTCGTCGATCGCGTCGCTGACATCATTGGCCCAGCGATCGAGGGAGCCGATGTCCGGGTCGCCCGCTGAGTCACCCGTGCCGACATAGTCGAAGCGCAGCACGTGTGCGCCACGCGCCGCCAGCCGTTCGGCAAGCGTGCGCAGCGCAAAGTGCGCCTGTCGGAACTCCTGCGGGCCGGGATTGCAGATGAGCACGGCGCGCGGACGGGCGAGCAACACCGACGGGACATGATGCGCATAGCACCGTTGCGCCTCGGGCGGGCCGAAAAATCCGACATTCATGAGGCGGCACCCGCTGCGACCGCGAGGGCCTCGTCGAGCGTCGTGGCGAGGCGCTCCAACGTGCCGAAGAGCAGGGTGCGAGGCTCGAGGCGGATACCAGTGTGCACTCGGAGCTGCTCGAGGCAGCGAAGCGCAAGCAGCGAATGGCCACCACGCGCGAAGAAGTTGTCCGCCGCGTGCACGTCATTGATGCCCAGCAGCTCCTGCCAGATGCCGGCGATCAATCGCTCGGATGACGACTCGGGACGGCGGCGTGGTGACATGCCCGTGGCCTCGGGCCACGGTCGGGGAATCGCTTGCAGGTCGAGCGTGCCATCGGCGTTGCGCGGCAAGGTGTCGACGCGAACGAAGGCAGCGGGCACGGCCCACGATGGTACGAGCGCGCGGAGTCGACGCCGCAGTTCGGCAACGTCGGCCTCGGGCGCACCGGCGAGAATGCCGACAAGCCGTCGCCGACCGGCCGCATCGGTGAGGTGACCGTAGGCGGCCTCTCGCGCGGCGGCAACACCTTGCAGCACGAACGACAGCTCTCCGAAGCGCCGCGCCGCACCCGCGATCCAGGGCGTGCTCAGTCCCGGCACCTCGACGAAGCGATCGCCGCTCGCCTTCCGGCGCGCCGGGTGCGCGGTGAGCAGCGACGCTCCGTCGGCACCATCGAGCACGAGGTGCCCTCGCACACCGGCCGGCGCATCATTGCCCCGTGCGTCCACCACGCGGGCCGCGACGGACGGCAGCACGCGCACCATCGGCGGGCACGGGAGCATGCCGATGGCGATCGGTCCGAGCAGCTCCGGGATGGCCACGGTGCTGACCGCGCGTCCCACCACGCTACCGAGCCAACGGCTCAGTGATTCGCAGAGCGGGCCGCGCACGACAACGCGCAGTGCGGTCTCACCGGCCCAGCGCCCATCATGCAGCGCGCGTACCTGCTCGGCCGTGACGACGAGCACGTCGGGTCGCACTTCGCGAATGTGGGCGATGAGCTCATCCGGCTCGGCGTCGGCGAGTTCATCGTGGCCGCACCGTGCGGCGCGCACGGAGAGAGCCGCGAGCGCGACGAGCGGTGGCCCGTCGTGCTCCGATGAGGCCAGATCGAGGACGCATTCGTCCGGCGCCACGGCCATCACGTCGCGCATCGCGGTCACGGCGTCCGCAAGCGCTGGTGCACGATGCCACAACAGGTGCACGGTCTCGGCGGTTGCTTCAACCATGGCGCTGTCGGCCGTGTGAATCGAACACTCGGTCACGGTGTCGGTCTCGTCGATGTCACGCACGAGCGCCGCATAGGGGGTGTTGCGCGAACACTCCCGAATGGGACGTTCCGTGATCACGAGCGCACCACCTCCAACGCCATCCGCCACGCGTTGCAGGTACTGATCGCTGTCATCCGGGTGCAGGAACACCACGGCCCGTCCGGCGTGCGCGGCCGCGAGCTGCAGCACGACGCGCGCGGCATCATCGCGCAGTCGAGCGATGAGGCAGGTGGTCGGCGCCTGCGCCTGCAAGGCAGTGGCAACGGCTCGCACCTGCTGGCCGAGTGCGGCGGGCGTGAGTGTGCGGCGTCGGCTCCACGTCACGGCATGACGCGACGACGCGACGGGGACGGTGCGCACTTGCGTCGCTGCGGCGCCCTCGGCCGGCGGCTGGGCGTCTCGCGACTCCGCAGCGGACATCGCGAGTCGTGCCAGGGGGGCTTCCGGAGACTCGGCGGCCGACCGCACCACGGACACGTACTGCGAGAGCATCGTCGTGGCCGTGTCGTGGTCGAAGAGCTCCGTCCGGTACACCAGCGAGAGGCGGAGCGCGTCGCTCGACTCCACGACGGACAGCATCAGGTCGTTCGTCGCGGTGTGCGTCGGCAACGCATGGTCGTCGAGGCGACAGTCGCCGAGTGTTCGCCGTCGATCACGCAGGTCCTGCATCGAAAAGAGTGCGCGGACTTCCGGTGCATCGCGTCCGAGCAGCTCCATCGGTACCTGTTCGTGCTCGACCGCGTGGATGCAGTCCGCACGAATGGTGCGGAGCGCCTCGACAAAGGGCAGGTCGCCGTGGACATGGCTGCGCAGCGCGACTGTGTTCGTGAAGGGGCCGATGAGACGCGCGAACTCGGAGCGTGTGCGATTGCGCATCGGCGTCGCGACGATCACCGACTCCTGTTCGGTGTAGCGGTGCAACAGCGCATGGAACGCGGTGAACAGGAACTGAAACAGCGTGGCGCCCTGCTGCTGTGCGACCCGCCGCAGCGTGTCCGCGCTGCGCGCTTCAAGCACGTGTTCGACGCGGCGACCAGCAAACGACGGGGAGGCTGACCGGGCGCGATCACCCGGTATGTCGAGCACCGGTCGGTTCGTGCCGAGGTGCGTGCGCCACCACGTCACATGATGCGCCATCGCCTCCGACGCGATCTGCTCCTGCTGCCACGCCGAGAAATCGGCGTAGCGGATGGGGAGCGCCGTCCACGAGGGAAGGGCGCCGCGGAGCAGGTCCGAGTAGGCCGTGTCCAGGTCGTCGAGGAACACATCGAACGACGCGCCGTCCCACACGAGGCCGTGCTGCCCGATGACAAGCAGGTGCTGGTCCTCCTGCACCTGCACGAGCATGGCCCGGAACAGCGGTGGCGCCGACAGATCGAATGGTGCAGCGCGGAACGCGGCGATGGTGTCTGCGATCGTTGCGTCGCGCTCGAGCGTCGGCAGTCGTGTTGCGTCGAAGCGTTGCAGGGTGAACGGGACCTCGGCGGTCACGAACTGCTGCAGCGCGCCGTCTCGCACCTCGAAGCGCGTTCTGAGGATGTCGTGCCGAGCAATGATAGCGTGCAGGGCCTGCTCAAGGCACGCTGCATCCAGCGCCCCGTGCAGATGCCACGCGGCGCTGTGAACGAGCGCCTCGCGGCGCGCCGGGTCGAGCGACTCCAGCAGATGCAGCCGCTGCTGGATGATCGAGGCGGGCTCGGCGTCGCGCTCCGCGCGGCGACTCAGATGTAGCGCTGACGAGGGACTCGATTGGTAGTTGCCCGCCGTGATGGCCAGCGCGAGCTGCTGCACGGTTGGTGCCTCGAAGAAGAGGCGGTACGGCACCTCGAGCGCATGCTCCGACCGCAGCGTCGCCAGAATCTGCGAGGCGATGAGTGAATGCCCACCGAGATCGAAGAAGTTGTCGTCGATCGACACACGTGACAGGCGCAGGGCGCGAGCCCACGTGTCGGCGAGCAGCATTTCGAGTGGCGAGGTCGGTGCAATGTATGCGCGCTCCGATGCACTCGAGACATCACCGGGCGCCGGAAGCGCCCGGCGATCGATCTTGCCGGTGGTGAGGAGCGGAAAGGCGTCCATGACCACGAACGCCTGTGGCACCATGTAGGCGGGCAGGTTGGCGGCGAGATGCCGCCGCATCGTGGTCTCGTCAGGGGTCTGCCCCGGCGTTCGCTGCACCCACGCGATGAGGCGGTTGTCCCCCTCGCCGATCGGTCGAACAAGTGCCACCGCGACTGCCACCTCCGGCAGTTCCTCCAGACGCGAGGCGATCTCACCGAGCTCGATGCGGAATCCGCGCAGTTTGACCTGATCGTCGTTGCGGCCGATGAACTCGAGCTCTCCGCTCGGGAGCCAGCGCACCAGATCACCCGTGCGATACCGCACCGCGTTGGCGATGGTCGCCTCCGGATCCGGGACGAATCGGGCGGCGGTCAACTCGTCACGATTGATGTACCCGGAGCCGACATTCGGTCCGCCAATGAACAGCTCGCCAGCGACGCCAACGGGCACACGTTCCCCGTACGCATCGAGCACGGCGAAACGGGCGTTCATCATGGGCCGCCCGATGGTCACGCGTGGCGGCGGGGGCGACACGAGTGATCGCGTCACCCACACCGCGCATTCGGTCGGGCCGTACACATTCCACACGCGACCGGCTCGCTCGGACAGCGCCGCGGCCATTTCGCGCGTGAGCGTCTCGCCCCCGGACACGACCGCCATCTCGGGATGGCCACGCCATCCTGCTTCGATGAGCAGCTGAAAGCTCGCCGGCGAGCCGAAGAAGAGGCGCGCCTGCTTCTCTTCCATCGCCTGGGCGAGTCGACGACCGTCGGTGGCGATGTCACGCGGCACGATCACCAGATGTGCACCGAGACTGAGTCCCATCGCCAGTTCGCCCACCGACGCATCAAAGCCGGAGGCGGCGAGCGCCATGACGATGGTTCCCGCACTCGGTCCCGACTCGCCGCCGTTGGAGCAGGAGAAGTTGAGCAGACCGCGATGCGTGTTGCGACAGCCCTTTGGGATGCCGGTCGATCCCGAGGTGTAGATGACAAACGCCGTCGATTCAGGCGTCGCATCGTCAGGGCTCGGCGGGAGCGCCGCGCCGTCGAGTCCGCTCAGCACCTCGTCGTGTTCGTCGAGGTCGAGCACATGCACGGCGACCCCGTCTGGCAGCAAGGCGCGCACTGCACGGCTCGTGACGATGTGCTGCAGTCCTGCATCCCGCACGAGAAAATGCAATCGCGCCAACGGCAGATCCGGATCGATCGGCATGTAGCCGCCGCCCGCGCGCAACACGCCAAGCATGGCCTCCGGCAAGCGCACTTCACGAGGCAAGAGCACGCCAACCGGGACATCGCAGCGAACGCCCACGCGTCGCAGGTAACGCGCGATGCGATTCGCCCGCGCATCGAGTTCGGCGTAGCAGCGCGTCTCCGTCATCGAGGAGACGGCGATGGCGTCCGGCATCGCCTGCGCGATCTCGGCCACGCGGTGGTGAATGAGACGCGTTTCGTCCACCGGCTCGATCGGTCCGCGCTCGAGGGCTGCGATCCAGGCGCGATCGCGGTCGGTGAGCAGCGACAGTCGCCCGAGGGTACGTTGGGCGTCCGCTGCGACATCGGTGAGCAGGACCTCAAGGTGGGCCAACCATCGTGACGCCGTCGCCTCGCTGATGATTGTTCGGTCGAAGCGGAGCGCGAGCGTCAACGCGTCGTCGTATTCGCTGGCCTCGAGTTCAAGGTCGAATGGAGCGTCAGCGCGCGGTCCGTCATGGCCGTTGAGCGCGGAGGCTGCCTGCGCACGCGTGTGGGCAAAGCACACACTGGCGAGTGGCGGCCTCGCCGCATCGTGGGTGACGGGCACGAGTGTCAGCAGTCGATGCAGATCCATCGGCTGATGCGCCAGTGCGTCTCGCCACGTCGTGTGCACGTCATGGCGGAGTTCGTCGAACGACTGCTCGGGGCGAGGCAGGAGGCGAAGTGGCACGACGTCCGCGCGTGCGTCATCGGGCGCCGCCTCGGCACGTGACGCGTTGAATGCGGCGCGCACACCCACCACGAGGTCGTCGACGTGCGCGAGGCGATGCAGCAGCGCGACAAACGCTGCGAGCAGCGTCTCGTCGAGCGACGGCGACGCTCCATAGCGGAGTACGTGCAACAGCGCCGGTGCAATCGATGACTCGACGCGACCGATGTCGGCTCGGCGTTCGCGCGGCCGTGGATGGTCGAGCGGCAGCTCGAGGGGCGGTGGTTCCTGGGCGAAGCGCGCGGTCCACCAACGAGCCACGACGTCGTCGCTCGCCGCTGATGGTGTCGCCCCAACTGGCGGCTGCGTCGCGCTCATGGGCACGTCGAGGTCACGCCGCTCATCAGCGGCGCTGCCCACGGGCATCGAAGTGGCCTCAGTTCGCGTCATTCAGAGGAGGAGCGGGAAGCGACACAGTGCGGAGCGCGACTCGCGCCGCTGTCCACTCAGCGTGAAGACGGCGACCGGAGCAGCGCGCGGAGCGCCGGCGGACCGGCCACGAGATATCGGCGCCAGAGTCGCCGTGGCTCCATCAGGAGGCGAAAGAGCCACTCGAAGCCCAGGCGACCGATCCACGCGGGCGCTCGTCGCACGCGGCCCGCGAGGAAGTCGAGCCCTGCACCGACGCCGAGGAGCACCGCGGGGGCCGCCCGCTCCGAAATGCGATCGATGAACAGCTCCTGCTTGGGAGAACCGAGTGCCACGAACACGATCTGCGCACCAGAGGTGCGAATCGCGTCGGCGATCGATGCTTCGGCGTCGGCGTCGGCCGATGTACCGTCGGCGGCGACACGCGGGGCAGTGCATCCGGCGATGTGAACGCCGTAGCGTTCGGCGAGCTTGTACGCCGCATCGTCGGCGGCACCCGGCGAACCACCGAGCAGGTAGATCGACCACCCCTCCTGTGCGGCGAGTGCGGCGAGCGGCTCGATGAGATCCGACCCGCAGATGCGCTCCGGCAGCGGACGCCCATGTCGACGTGAGGCCCACACGAGCGGCATGCCATCGGGGAGCGACAGCGCGGCGCGCTCGTAGGCCGCGCGCACATCGGCGCGTCGCTCGACCAGCAGGATGTGATCGAGGTTGGGCGTGAAGACGCGTCCGCCACGCCCCGCGCGCACGAGCGACCCGATCGCGTTGAGTGCCGACGCGCGCGTGTGGTGGTCGACCTCGAGGCGCCCGAGCTGCAGTCGAGGCATCGATGACATCGATGTCTCCGCGCGACTCAGCGACGGGGCATGCATGTGTACGTCTCGCTCAGGGATGACGAGCGATGGCGCCGAGAAAATGCGAAGCGCCGACGCAGTCGATGGTCTTGCGTGCGGTCGCAATCGGCGTCTGCCCCACGTCCACGACGAGGACGGCGGCGTCGGCTGCGCGTGCAGCCGGAATCGCGGCGTCGTGCGAGAGCGGGGAGCTCACGGCGATGAGCAATCGCGCGACCGACCCGTTGAACTGCTCAATGGTGCCGAGGACGCCCTGCAACGTGCCCGAGGCCACTTCGCCAGCGTCGATCACCTGAATCGGTTCGAACTGGTACTGTCGGCCAACTTCGGCAAGCGCACGCGCGACCTCGACCGTCGAGAGCCCGGGCTCGGCGGGCACGAGCACGAGCGACGTCCACCGCGCCTGCAACAGCGAGAACCACGTGTGGCCCCACGGATGGTTCGGCTCGGCGGCCGATTCGTCGGCGCGGGGAATGAGAGCGGTCGCGAAAGACAGCGAGGCCATGGCTTGGG
Organism: Gemmatimonadaceae bacterium; assembly: GCA_025453875.1. GTDB lineage: Bacteria > Gemmatimonadota > Gemmatimonadetes > Gemmatimonadales > Gemmatimonadaceae > JAABRT01. Next base: position 7,427 of record JALOPN010000083.1, read on the forward strand.
TATCCGAAGGAATCAGGTTTCGGCGCGGCGGGCCGTGCGGACCCACTCGCCCTGTCGTGCCGCCGCACTCTCTCGACGACCCACGAGCTTCCACGCCACGAAGAGTGGCAGCCGCAGCAGAGCGCGCAGGGTGGCACCTGGATCGCGCGCGAGACGCAGTCCCTGCGCGGCGTAGAGCGCCAGCGCCGCGCACGACACGGCCCACGGTGTCAGACTCCAGCCGGGCGCGCCTAGCCACACTGCAGCGCATGCGGCGACGACTCCGAGCAAGGTGAGCAGACCAAGGCTGACCAGCGGTGGCACGAGCAGGTCGGCGAGCAGGTCGCCCACCAGCGGGCGCCCCGCCAGCATGGCGCGCCACAGTCTGCCGCTCCATTGCCGGCGCAGGGTGCGCCGGCCTTCTTCCCAGCGCGCTCGCTGCGCCCGTGCGCCTGCGTCACCCGCGGTCGGCATGTCACCGAGGACCTCGGCGTCGGGCAC